>NZ_JACOOP010000033.1:0-40994 GCF_014287725.1 Clostridium sp. NSJ-49
TGTTAATAAAAAGGAAGATAAGATTTGTTCTCTAAGCAAGCTTAAACGAGCTAGTTAGCTCTTTAACAACCTAATATTTTACATTTTATTATCCTCATAAGGATAGTCTGCCCTTTTTTAGGTCACTTTATTACTAATAATCCTAATTTTCCTATTTTTTCATCTCTAATTAATATTCACTTTTTAAAAGATCAATTATGCTCATCTCTATATAGCTTACTAATAATATGCATATTTTTAGATGCTCCGCTTAAAGAGCATACTATAATATTAATAAAAAATTATGGAGTTTCATTTACATAAAAAAATAAAAAGTGGATTCTAATTGAATCCACTTTTTTTTACTTCTTATTTACTTAACTTATCTAATTTATTAACTTACTACTTTTGAGTCAGGAATTTGTTTTTCTGATTTAATTTCTCCAGCCATCTTAAATGCTTGCTTTGCTAAAAATACTGCAATAATTTCATTTATTACTGCCGCTGCTGCAATTGTTCCTTGAATCATAGTTGCATACTCAGGTGCTATTGGTAATAAAGTTGTTACTGCTATTCCTGTAAATAAAAGTGATACTCCTGAATGAGGAAGTAATGAAAGCCCTAAATACTTACATACATTCTTGTCAGCCTTTGATATTTTACCACCAAGGTATGCACCTAATATTTTACCTATAGCACGAGCTATTATATATACAGCAGTAAGTGCTCCAGCTCCTAATATTAGATGATAATCTAGTGGCGCTCCTAATGCTACTATCATAAGCATTAATGCCACTCCAATAATAGGATTCATAGCTCCCATTATTTCTTTTAATCTCTCTTCTGAAACCATATTTGCAATAACAGCTGAAAATGCTATACCTACTAATAATAAATTAATTTCTAATATATTTTGACTTACAAATCTACCAATCATAGCTGTAACAATTATAAGCAGCATATTCTTTATAATAGTTTCTTTTTTATCACAGCTCTTACGTAGAATTTTACCACTTACATATCCAGTTATTCCACCTACTACCATCGGTAAAATTACCATCATTAATATAGGAAGTATTTGGATTCTTCCACCAGTATACATACTTGAAACTCCACCAATAACTAAAAAGAATACTATTACTGCTAATATGTCATCTAACGCTGCAAGTGGTATTAAAGTTTTTGCAACTGGTCCATTTGCCTTGTACTCTCTAACTATTGATAAAGATGGTGCCGGAGCTGTTGCTAATGCAATTCCTCCAAATATTAATGCAATTGACATTGGAATATCTTCAACAAAGAAAAATGCAATTGCTACTATTATAAATGTAATCAACCCTTCAAATATAGTAATAGTTACTATCTGTTTTCCTGACTTTTTAATTTCTCTCAATATTAATTCCGTACCAATTAACATACCTGCAGTTACTTCTCCAACGTTACTTAAAATATGAAACCAATTTGAGTCTAGCAATCCTTGTGTCATCCAATTTAATGCGTGAGGTCCTATAATCATACCTGTTAATAACCATCCAAGAATAGATGGTAGTTTAACTTTAGTAACTAGCTTCCCTACAAAAAATGCTATTACAACAAATACTGTTAATAAAATAATTCCTTTTATCATTTTTACTCCTCCATTTATTTATCTATACCTTCAAAGACCATTTCTATCATTATTTTATGGTCTTTTCTAAACTCTTCTATTACTGTATCTTTATCTTTATCCCCAATATTTCTCATATGCTTTTCTTCTAACTTTTCACCTATAATCATTATTAACTCAAAGGCTTTTTCTCTATCAAATTTAGGATTTATATCTATATTTTTAATGATTTTGTATATAAGATTATTATTATACTCTTGAAATTCTTCACTTAATTTAATAGCTTCCTCAATGTTATAATAAAGTACAGAATTTACTATAAGCATTGAATAAAGGGGGTTCTCCCTAAAGAATTTGAATTTAATATCAAAATATCTGCTTATATAATCTATCCCACACTTATCTTTATCATCTATTTCAATATTTACATTTTCTTTAAATCTATCTATAGCAAACTTAAGTGCATGTAAGTAAATTTCTTCTTTTGATTTAAAATAATAATAAATTAACCCTTTTGATACTTTAGCCTTTTTACAAATACTATTTGTAGATGCTGCCTTATATCCATTTTCAGCAAATTCTTCTATAGCTGCTTTTATTATTTTATCTTTAACCTCTGCATTTTGAAGTTCTTTATCACTCATATCTAAACCCCTTTATATTATTACTTTCATCATTTTAAATAGTACCACCAACTGACCACTTGGTCAATAATCATCTTGTACCATATTACACTTTATAATTTCAATATGTACCACATTTAATAGAATTTTCTCAAAAAAATAAAAGATGTATCAAAATAATACATCTTTAAAATATTACTACTATAATATTTAACAGTTTTTTTAATATTATAATCCAATTATTTAATTTTATATGGCTTCTTGTTAAAACTTGTTGTATATACCTTGTTTTTAAATCCTGAACTTATCCATCCCAAGTTTCCTGCTTGCATATAAAGTACCTTATTCATATTCGCTTCTGCGTACAAATCCTTACCCATAGATTCTCCACTATTTATAACATCAATAAGCTTGTCTAAAACTTCCTTTATCGATGATTTAATCTTAGCCTGCCATGGAATACTAGAACTATTTCCAATAAACGGACCTGTTCCAATGCCTATTCCCCCACCATATCTTAATTTTTCTATGTGATTTGTAAAGTTTCTAAGTATCTTAAGTGCTTGCCTATTCTGTTTACCTTCATAAAAGCCGCAATTAACAATACCGTATATCCTAGAATCACATTTTATATTATTTTCTTTTGTGTATTTTTCAAATCCCTCTAAAAATTTAATTACTGTAGATGGAAGACAATCTACATAAAGAGGAAAAGCAATTACTATATTATCGCAATTAGTTAATACATGAAATTTATCTACATCTTTTATTCTTTTATCTGCTATAGAAATTTCATAAACATTATTTTCTTTATCAAAGTAACTTTTAACTACTTCCAGTAAGTATTTACTACAAGATTTTTCTCCTTTAGGACTTCCATTAATCAATACGATATTCATCTTAATTCACCCCACACAAATTATCTAATCTAGTAGTAATTTTATTTTGTATGTTATTACTATCTTCAAGGATTAAAAATTCATTTTCTTTACAATGAAAATTAATCATATTTCTATTAAACAATTCTTTAAAAGTACTAGCTTCTCCAGTATATAATTTAGTAGAATATCCTATTACAAACATCTTAAAATCCTTTTTATATCTTTTTTTATGATGCATCTCTCCATTAGCTAATTGAAAAAACGGTGAAATATTAGGTATCATTCTATCAAGAATAACTTTAAATGATGGAGAATACATTCCATACAATATTCTTGAAACTAAAACTATGTAATCACATTCTATAAACAATCTATTCTTAAGCTCATTATCATCATTTATAATACATTTACCAGGAGTTTTTACCCAACAATTAAAACATCCTACACATGGATTTAAATTCATATCGTCTAAATATAAAAAATACTTTTCAACCTTACCCTCTACATGATTATCAATTTTTTTTACTATTTCATCTCTCAATTCTTTATCTCTATCATCAGTATCTACTATTATTAAAATACTTCTCATAAACATCCTCCAAAACCTATTCTATGTTATTTTTTAACATAACTATAAGTAATTTAGGCTTTACCCCTCCTTTTAACCAAATTATTTAATACCCCATCATTTAAATAAGTATAAATTTTGCGCATTATAATAATTATATTTAATATCTACCCTATATAATTCCTATTTTAATAATATTTTTAAATACTTATTATGATTAAATTAATATTAGATTAACACTTATATAATAAAAAAGCCAGCAAAGCTGACTTTTTATTATAATAAATTTTTAATTCTTAATTATTCTAAATCTTCACCATTTGATGCTATAACCTTCTTATACCAATCAAAGCTCTTCTTTTTACTACGTTTTAATGTTCCGTTACCTTCATTATCTCTATCTACATATATAAATCCGTAACGTTTTTTCATTTCACCTGTTCCAGCACTTACTAAGTCAATTGGTCCCCATGTTGTATATCCTAGTAAATCAACACCATCTTCTACAACTGCATCTCTCATTGCTTTTATGTGTGCTCTTAAGTAATCTATTCTATAATCATCTTCTACATATCCATTTTCATCTGGAGTATCTACTGCGCCTAATCCATTTTCAACTATGAATAATGGCTTTTGGTAACGATCATATAATGTATTCATTGTTATTCTTAATCCTAGTGGATCTATTTGCCATCCCCATTCACTTGCATCTAAGTATGGGTTCTTTAATGAAGCGAAAATATTTCCTTCAGTTGTTTTATTAACTTCTGGGTCTGCACTTGCACATCTGCTTGAATAGTATGAGAATGAAATAAAGTCTACAGTATGGTTCTTAAGTAACTCTAAATCTCCTTCTTCCATTACTGGCATTGTACCCTTTCTTTCCATTTCCTTTAATGCATATGCAGGATATTGTCCTCTTGATTGAACATCTATAAAGAAATAATTTTCTCTATCTGCATTCATTCCCTTCCAAACATCATTTGGATTACAAGAATATGGATAAGTTTGTCCAGCTGCAAGCATACAACCAACCTTGTTGTTAGGGTCTACTTCATGAGCAATCTTAGTTGCAATAGCACTTGCTACTAATTCATGGTGAGCTGCTTGATACTTAATCTTTTCTTCGTCTTCTCCTTCTTCAAAGTAAAGACCAGCACCCATAAATGGAGCATGTAAAATCATATTAATTTCATTAAATGTTAACCAGTATTTTACTAGTCCTTTATATCTTCTAAAGATTACATTACATAAGTTTTCGTAGAAGCCTACTAACTTTCTGTTTCTCCATGCACCGTATTCTGTAATTAAGTGCATTGGACAATCAAAGTGAGTTATAGTAACTAATGGTTCTATTCCATACTTATGACACTCTTTAAATAATTCTTCATAGAATCTTAAACCTTCTTCATTTGGCTCAGTTTCATCTCCATTTGGGAATATTCTTGACCAAGCTATTGAACAACGATATGTTTTAAATCCCATTTCTCCAAATAATTTTATATCTTCTCTAAAACGGTGATACATGTCTATTGCTTCTTTTGCAGGATAGAAATGTTCATCATCAAAATCAAACATCTTCATTTTACCTGCTATTACCGCAAATCTATCTTTTCCTACTGGAGAAACGTCTACATTTGCAAGTCCTCTTCCACCTTCATTATATCCACCTTCACATTGGTTTGCAGCTGTTGCTCCACCCCATAAAAAATCTTTTCTAAAACCCATTTTTTCTCCTCCTAAAAGCTCCACATTCTAATATAATAAACATTTCATACCTTTACTCACTTTTTATTATATTTCTATAACAGAAAAAATAATTTCAAATTTTGAAAATATTTAAACTATTTTGCTATTATTTGTTCACTTTACGAAAACTATAGTTCATAAAAAGAAAATAAAAAATTCACTACCTAACAAGTATAGACTTACTAGGTAGTGTTCCATAAGCTTATTTATTTTACTGTAGCCTTTCTAATCATCTTAAACGAACCAAAAATACATACACCAAATACTAATATATAAATCAACAACACCAAAAATACCCTATTATCTGTAGATGGTCTAATCTTATCCAAAATAAGAAACCTATCATCTATATTAAACCATACTATCCACAATCCTACTGAAAGTACTGACCATATAAGCTGAGTCCTTTCACTAGTTTTTAAATTAATAACACCTATTATTAACCCTATAACAGAAGCTAAACTATAAATCATAAATGAAAACAACACTGATCCTATAATTGCATTCAAGCCACCATCCTGCATCCAAATAATTCTTCCTTCTACATCTGTAAACTTTTCAAAGGTTGTAAAGTAAAGATCATAAAATGTAGGTGCTTTGATAAATAAATTCATTGTTCTATTTATAGCAAAATCTATTACTGCCATAAGCGCTGATATAGGAAATATAGAAATTATAGTTCCTTTTATAAAAGTACTTCTTGATATATTATTAGCTTGTGCAAACTTAAATTTATTTTTTAATGTATCTGATGCACAAGAAAGTAAAAATATAAAAGTTAATACGTCCATTATTACCGGTAAAAGAATCTCTCCATATTGCCCTATATTTATAAAAAACATTAGTACTATTGATATTATAAGATAAAAATATATAATTCTTTTTCTCATGTCTATTATATTAAACTTTGCTACCCTTAAACTTTTATCCATAGACTATTTCCCCTTAACTTCAGCTTTTTTAATTAATAAAAATGATATTCCTGTTAATACCATTACAATTAATATTAAACTTAAAAAAGCTAGATAAACATTATTTGTTTCTATTCCAAAAACTTTTCTTATACCTTCATATACTGAAGGGAAAAAATATCTATTGTTTAACTCTATAACTCCAGCTATATTTAACAATGCTATTGGAATTATTGATACTACAACCTTCATAATTGTATTACATCTAAAATATATCATATTTATCACTACACCTAATACATAAGCAAAGCAGTATAACGCTAGCAATAAAAGAAATGTATTTATTATTGTTAAAAAACTATTACCTTGAATCCATTCATTATATATCCCTACTCTATCAGCTCCAGTTGAAGTATATAATATATCATAAATAGTAGGCATTTGAACAAAGATATTGGTAATCCTATTTATCATCACATCAATTACAGCCATCACCACAGCTATTGGAAATATTGATTCTATAACACCAATAATAAATGATTTTCTTGATATATTATTACTTTGTGCAAAATAAAAATTTTCTTTAAAAGAATTTAATCCACATACAAAAAGAAATATTACAGTTGCTAGCTCCAATCCTGAATTTACTATATGAAAGTTATCATTAAAATTAGTAATATTTTGTACTGTTGTAAAAGTTACTACAGCTATTATAATTAAATAAAATATTATTATAGGCTTTACCATATCATTTATATTCATTTTAGCTATTTTAAAGCTCTTATTCACCATGACTCTCCCCCTTATTAGTCAAGTATATGAATAATTTTTGAAGCTCTACCTTTGAAAATTCTAAACCTAGATTTTCTGCTAACTCCTTATCTTTGCTATTAATCTCACCTAGAACTGTAGCAGATTTATAATTGCTTAATGATTCAATATTTACAATCTCTTTAGCTTCAATATATTTATCAACATTTTGACCTAAACCTGATACTGTATAAACCTTGTTTAATAATTCTTCTGATTCTTCTGTATTAACTATCTTTCTATCATTTAATATAACTACATTTTCTAAAAGGCTAGAAACCTCCTCAATAATGTGAGTTGATAATATTATAGTCTTCGGATTTTCAATATAATCCTTCATTAGCTCCTTATAAAATAATTCTCTATGATTTGCATCTAACCCAAGGACCGGCTCATCGTAAATTACAATCTCTGCATTTGATGCCATAGCAGTTATAATCTTAGCTATCGAACTATAACCTGTTGAAAGACTCTTTATCTTTTTACTTATATCAAGGTCAAACTTTTTAGAAAGCTCTAAAGCATATGACATATTAAAGTTTGGATAAAACTCTTTTGTATATTTAAATATATCCTTTACCTTATAGCCTTCTGGAAAAAGGTTTCTCTCTGTCATAAAGTATATTTTTTCTAAAGCTTTATCATTTTCACGAATATTTTCACCATCAACTTCTACAGTTCCATCATCTTGAAAAACTCTATTTGTAATTATATTTAAAAGAGTAGTTTTCCCAGCTCCATTTCTGCCTAACACCCCATAAATTTTATTTTCTTCAAAAGTAAGCGAAATATCATCTAGCACTAAATTATCATCATATTTTTTTCTTAAATTTTTTATTTCTATCTTTGCCATATCTTATTCCTCTCTCTCAATCATCTTTATAATATCTTCTTTAGAGATATTAAGTTTTTTTGCCTCTTCAATTAAAGCTACAATGTAATCCTTAAAAAATCTCTCTTTTCTTTTATTCATAAGTAAGTCTTTGCTACCCGCTGCTACAAACATACCTATACCTCTCTTTTTATAAATAATTCCTTCATCAACAAGAATATTAAATCCTTTTCCAACAGTTGCTGGATTAATTTTATACTTTACAGATATCTCTGTAGTTGATGGAATCATCTCATTTTCTTTAAAAATATCTTTTAATATATTATCTTCAATAGCCTGTGCAATCTGGATATATATAGGTACATCATTAGTAAACTCTAAATTCATACGTCGCCTCCTATACCTTTATAATTTAATATATTCAACTATAGTTAATTAGTTCATTGCTTATATAATTAACTATAGTACTAACTTACTTCATTGTAAATATTTTACTTATATTTCTTTTAATAAATCATATTTCATCTTTAGACATTCTTCTTAGTTCACTTTATAAAATTTAGATATTTAGTGAAGCTCTTTACAACTTGTAATAAATTCAATTATTTCTTTATTAATAACGTAGAATAAATATATAAAGTTTTTAAACAAAAAAAGACCTAGAGCTTTTTTTGGGGGATTAAGCTCTAGGTTATTTTCAATATTAAAATTTTACAAAAGGTTTTTTATTTAGGGGACATAATAATTTATTAATTACTACAAGATTTATAATACTCTTTATTTATGTCAATTATGTGACATAAATATTTATTTTTAATATTTTCACTTACATTTTTCTTACCTTTGACTTACAATTCAAATAATCTTCTTACTAATCTTCTACATCAATTAAATTACTTTCATATTCTATTTTTCCAGTAAGTACACCGTCATAGAAAGCTTGTTTATTATCAATAAAATTAATACACTCATTAATTTCTTTAATTTGATTTAATAACGCTTCTTTTGATTTATTAAGCATCTCTTTTCTTTCTGGAATTGTAGACGGTCCTTGTAAGCAATAATTCATATATAATTTCATATCTTTAATACTCATACCACATTTCTTTAAACATTGTAGTCCCTTTAACCATGCAACATTTTTTTCATCAAAAATACGATAATTATTTTTATCTCTTTTCACATTAGGCACTAAGCCTTCTTTACAATAATACTTTAATGTTTCGTATGATATCCCAACTTGCTTACTAACCTCTTTCATTGTGTACATAAAATTTTCCTCCAAAACTATAAAATATTTACAAAAAACTATTGCACGGTAGTTGCTACCGAGTGCTACACTATTAAATTGTAAGGCAAATATTGTTAAAATTCAAGGAGTGATAAATAATGAACTATGTAACTTTAAATAATGAAATTAAAATGCCATCAGTTGGTTTTGGAGTTTTTCAAATTCCTGAAAAAGAAGAATGTGTAAGAGTGGTAAAAGATGCTATTGATGTGGGCTATCGTTTAATTGATACTGCTCAAGCTTATGGTAATGAGGAAGCAGTAGGAGAAGCTATTAGGGAATCATCTGTACCTAGAGAAGATTTGTTTATAACAACTAAAGTATGGATTAGTAATGCTGGATATGAAAAAGCAAAGAAATCTATTGAAGAATCTTTAAATAAAATGAAATTAGACTATTTAGATTTAGTACTTATTCATCAACCCTTAAATGATTATTATGGAACATATAGAGCTATGCAGGATCTATACAAGGAAGGAAAAATAAAAGCTATAGGAGTATCGAACTTTTATCCTGACCGTTTAGTTGACTTATCCTTATTTAACGAAATAGTACCAGCCGTTAATCAAATTGAGGTCAACCCATTTCATCAACAAATAGAAGCACAAAAAGTTAATGAAAAGTATGGAGTTCAGTTGCAGGCATGGGCACCATTTGCTGAAGGAAGAAATGGAATGTTTACTAATCCAGAATTGAAAGCTATTGGAGATAAATACAATAAATCTGTAGCTCAAATTATTCTAAGATGGTTACTTCAAAGAGGAATTGTTCCACTATCTAAAACAGTTAATAAAGAAAGAATGTTACAAAATATTGATATTTTCAATTTCGAATTAAATGAAGATGATATGAATAAAATATCTTGTTTAGATAAAAAAGAAAGCTCTTTCTTTAATCATCAAGAAGCATCATCTGTAGAAATGTTAGCAAGTCTAGTTAGATAGGAGGAAATATAAATGAAAGTATTACTGATAAATGGAAGTCCAAATGCTAAAGGATGTACTTATACAGCATTAGAAGAAGTCTCTAAAACCTTAAATCAAGAAGGTATTGAAACAGATATCGTTCATGTAGGAAATAAAGATATTAGAGGTTGTATCGCATGTCGTCAATGTAGGACAAAAGGTAAATGTGTATTTAATGACATAGTTAATGAAGTCGCTCCAAAATTAAATGAATGTGATGGTATAGTAATAGGTTCGCCTGTATATTATGCTTCAGCAAATGGAACGCTTATTTCTTTTATTGACCGTCTGTTTTATAGTAGCATGTCCATTGATAAAAGAATGAAAGTAGGAGCTGCTGTAGTAAGTTGCCGTAGAGGTGGAAGTACTGCTACATTTGATGAAATTAATAAATATTTTACTATCTCAGGTATGCCAATTGCATCAAGTCAGTATTGGAATATGGTACATGGTAATTCTGCTGAAGAAGTAAAAAAAGACTTAGAAGGAATGCAAACAATGCGTACATTAGGTAAAAATATGGCATTTTTAATGAAAAGTATTCAATTAGGCAAAGAACAATTTGGATTACCAGAAAAAGAAGCTCACATATTTACAAATTTTATTAGATAGAGAATCTAGACAATTATCTAAAATTAATATAATTACCTTATTCATTAGTATTGAATAAGGTAATTCATTTAATGGTCTTTCTAAATATAAATTAAACTATAATATATTAAAACGGGGATGAATTTATGAAAAAAATATTGTACTTAATGAGACATGGGCAAACACTTTTTAATGTTAGACGAAAAGTCCAGGGATGGTGTGATTCTCCATTAACTAGCCTTGGAATTAGACAAGCTACCATAGCCGGAGAATATTTCAAAGCAAATAATATAACTTTTGATCATGCCTACTCATCTACATCTGAAAGAGCTTGCGACACTTTGGAATACGTTTCTAACACTCCATATAAAAGAGTAAAAGGTCTTAAAGAATGGAATTTTGGTACATTTGAAGGAGAAAGTGAAGACTTAAATCCACCATTACCTTATGGAGATTTTTTTGTTAAATATGGTGGTGAGGATGAATTTGAATTAAGAAATAGAGTTGCTGAAACACTCCACTCTATTATGAAAAATGATGACCATAATACTGTTTTAGCTGTTTCTCACGGAGCTGCTTGCCGTCAATTTATGAGATACTGGGCTCATACTAGCGATGTTGACCAAAAAGAAAGGCTTGGCAACTGTTGTATATTAAAATTTGAATTTGAAAATGATAAATTTAAATTATTAGAAATAATTAATCATGACTTTAGCAAATTAAAATAATGCTAATTAAAAAGCCGGCAAATTGAACTATACTCTATCAAATAGACTTTGTTAGTTCATTTTTTCCGGCTTTTACTATATCATTTTTACTGTGAATACCTTTATATTATTTATAGTTTATTATTTTTAATTCTTTCTGCTAAGTCTTTAACTTTAGCTTCAATAGTTTTTGCTATCTTTATAAACTCTTCATCTGACTTTCCTGTTGGTAAGGGTATATTAGTAATAATTATATTGTAATGTGCTATAATAAAAACATTAATATTGGAGGTTCTATGATGTTTGAATTAAAACTACCTGATATAAATAATCCGTTTAAAACAAGACTAGGAGAAAGAATTGTAGACTTAGATAAGTATGTAGAAATGTTAAAGCGAAATAATACTCCTTTTACAGAGCAGCAGTATGAAGAAGCTAAGAAGAACTTAGGTAAATAATTTTAATTTTTTATGCCTAGTGAATAAATATTTTACTTATGGATATAATCTTAAATGTTTTTTGTTATTTTTCATTATTATACTACTCCCTAAGCTACTCAGCTTAGAGTACAATATAATATTACCTTAAAGCTCTGTGTTACTACAGGGCTTTTTGAATTTTAAAATAAAAAAATACCGCATATTCTTTCTGAATAATACGGTATTACGAATAAATTCTTAAGATTATGAAATGTAAAATTCTATTTTTTCTCTACATGTCCTAGTTTATTTATACACCAATATATCCCAATACAAAATAATGGAACTATACTTATATAAACTAAAACATTAATAATTGTAAAGTCTACCGAGTTTGAAACTTCTCCATAGTTTAATAAATAACGACACAGTAAACCTAAAGCCGTAAATACTAATATTAATATGAATACTCTTATTGTATGCTCTTTCCCAAAAAGTCCAGTAAAGCATATACTTATAAGCCCATACCAACTAATTGCTAGAAATAACCTTCCAAAATCTAATGAAGATAATTTAATTGGAAAAATAGAAAGACCGCTTAAGAAAATCCATCCCAATAATAGTATTAATGATATTACTTTATGATTTTGTAAATTTATTCTCTTCATAACTTCTCCTATAAACTCAATCAACACTAGGTAAATGAACTCGTCTAATAATACTAGTTACCTGGAATTAATTTAACTATATAAAATCACTTTATATCTTTTAACTTTTTAATTAACTTATCTAAAGAATAAAGTCCTGGACTAAAAAATCCTATCATCCATAAAATCATAATAAAACTCTCATCTACTCTACTACCGGTAAGAATAAAAGGTAATATTATTAAAACTCCTATAATTCCACCTAGTATTGATAATGCAATTAACTTCATTATTCTTCCCCCTAATAGTCTTAAATCAATACAGATTAAAATGCTCTAATAGAAGTCGCAATGCATTTGAACATACATAAATAATTGCAAATATTTTTGCCTTCGCATAGTTTTTATTTTTTAAACCAATGAAAAAATAAACAATCATTGCAATAAATGCACCAAAGATAACAATAGCAAGTAAGTATCTAAGTATCGCTTGATTACTAGCAATCATTTTATTATAACCTCCTTATTTAATTAGGCATAAATAATACAAATACGTGATATTTTAATATTATTCTAAATAGTTAACTTAATAAATTATATAACTATCAGCCTAAGGAAAATATTATTTTATATTTTTACATCTTTCTTTAATAAACGTTTTGAAATCATTTACCTGTTTATTATCTAAGCAATCCTTAAATACTATAATATATTGATTGGCTTTAGTGAAAAGAACGTACATATTATTAATTTCTTCTATCCTTACAAATGCGTCATATTTTAATTGAACTGTTGCGCCAATACTTAGATTATTTACTACTGCCCCAGTTTCATCAAAAAACACTTTATAACAATATTCATTTACTCCTGTACTTTCCTTCATTATAGAAAGGCTTTTTTTGTAAAAAATATTTATAGCTAAAAAATATTCTAAAATAAATACCAAAACCATAAATGCAAAAAACATAGAAGTCTTTAATGATACAGGAATGCATATTATAGAAAATATAGCAGATATAATCATGAATGTTCCCAAAAATTTTTTAAACCTTGGTGATATTGAATATTTTTTTAGTATCTTTAAAACCTCTTCATTTAGTATTCCAGTTGTTTCAAACATATTATCCCCCTCATTTAATCAAATTAACTTGCGAATTATTTAATACAGTTACTCGTTATAATTTAAGATTCCGAATTAACTTAACAATAAATTGAAATTTATAGTGTATCAATATATTTCTTTGCCTCTACTAAATCCATAGAAGTAACTTCTCTTAACTTTTTAACAGCTTCAACTTCTTTTCCACTGTTTTTCAGATGAACTATATATTCTTTTTCTTCATCAGAAATAAAATATGTAGCTAATTTCTGATTTCCAGTTTCTTTACACAAGTTATCAATCTGTATCTGTTGAGATTTAACTTGTTTCTTTAATTCAGTTATTTTCATATAAAGTAAGCTTATGCTAATAAACATTAAAATTAATATCCCATATTCCACAAATTTCACCTCCACTGCAAATTCTTATTTATTGAGCAATTTAATAATCAACTAAATCGCTTAACAATACAAATACGTAATATTTTAATATTATTCATCTCTTTTTTTGAAACCTATAATACTAGTTATAAGAACTATTAATAGTATTTCTACTATCCATACTATTGTTAGTGTCAATATAAAACTAAATAATGTTCCAAATGTATAGTTTAACACCCTATATAAATATATACCTGTCATTATACCCAAAAAAACTGAAATTCCATTTGCTATTCCTTTAATTCTAATTGTTAAGTCTGTACTACAGTTACTACATTTAATACAATTATTTTTATCAAATAAAGATTTAAAAATTTCCTCAAACCCTAACTTTTTCTTACACTCTGGACATATTCTCATAACATCACCCTCAAATACTAATTATTTAATTATGTTTTTAAGCAGTAATTTACTACTATTACTTATTTCTTTTTTTCATATATAATAATAACCCTAATCCTATAACAAAGATTATTCCTATTCCAACAAATAACGGTGAAATTTTAATAGCTACTAATTCTCCTGTTACACTTTCCATAAAAATCCTCTCCTTAATTTAAGTATATAAATTTATACGTTAATTATATCATATTTTGTAAATATATTGATATTGAACTTCAAATTCGAATTTTATTAATCATTTAATAATATCTCCCAATTAACTTTATAATTTATATAAATATACTATTTAGTGCTAATGTCTATAATTATAAAGGTGAATCTAGCTAAGCTTTTAAGTTTAGCTCTCCGTACAATCCGCTTAAGGAAAAACTCCGTAATACAACGGAGCTTTTTAATTACAAAAAAAATAAAAGTAGCAATTAAGCTACCTTTTTATTTATCATCACTCTCACTAGTCGCAACTTCTTCTTTTGCTAAATCTTCAATTGTTCTTTCTATCTTTGGGGAATTATTTATTAAAAGTTCATCTTTGCTTACTAATTTTTCTACTATAGTATTATCTGTTCTATAGTCTTCAAAGAATTTTATTATATAATCTAAGTCATAACTATTCAGTTTTTTACCTTCAGCAAATAAACAATTTTCTAATCCTTCAACAGTAGGAATAATATAAAGAGAATCCATTTTTACCATACTTTTCATCCTAAATGGTGGATTATATCTATTTATAACTATATTGCTATCGTATAAAACTTTATGAGACTTCCCTTTTATAGAACTAACATTTAAAGCATAAACTAAATTTTCATTTTTCTTTATAATTAAATAAGGTCTATTCTTATTTGCTCCCCCGCCATCAGCATACCCTATTTTTAAATTTAAAGCCTGACCTAATTCAATCAATATACTACAAGCCCTTGTGTTTCATCAAAATAAAACGAATATGATTCTTCATCGGCCGGGTACTTTTTCAACTCACTTATTATATCTTCTTTGATTTTAGTTTCACTTGGATCATAATAAAATGTGCTATTTTCTAATTGTATAGGTATTAATCCTTCATCGATTTCTACATCTAACAATGTTTTTATTTTAGCAATATCATTTTTGTATTCTTTTAATATAGATTCAAATTTTATAATTGAATCTTCTTTGTAGTGATAATTATTATATCTTGAATGTTCGTAATTATCCTTCCAAAATTTAAATTGATGTGTTAAATCAGATAGTATATTAGAGTCTAAATGACTAAATATTTTCATTGTTTTATCCAAAATATCTACTTCTGATTTATCAAAATTATATGTTGTTTTTGTTAAGGATTTAGTAAAAGTTCTATAGTTTTTATATTGTAATCTTATTTCTTCTACCACTAACCCTTGTTTAAAAGCATATATATCTTCATCAAAAAGCTTTTCTCCACTACTGACTATATTCAATAATTGAGCAAAAACTAAAAGTTTATTTAACTTTATATTGCCTGAAAGCGAGTTTTCTAAATTAAGGCCATTATCATTAAACCATTTAACTACACTAGTCGCTTTACACATAATTACCTCCCCTTACCAAACCTATTGTTAACTAAATTTTACCATAAGACGGGAAATATTCAATATTTTTTATGCCACTTTTGACAACTTTTTATTACATTTTGTAATTTTTTTTAACATTTTAGTAATATTTTTTTATTATTGCTCAATTAATTTCCCAAAATATACGGGAAATATATATGAATTATAAAAATACGTTCTCTATATTGACTCAAATAAAAAAAGGCTAGAGCTCCAATTACGGAACCCTAGCCTTTTACAATTGCACTTATTTAATTATTTAGCATATCCATAACTTTCACCAGTACTTAAATCTTTTACTTTTAAATACCCAGTAGTTCCATTATTTCTTGCATATTCAATCCAATTAAAACCATTCTTATTTACTATAACATGATGATAAATTACGTGTTCCCCTGGATAATAAACTACATTTGTCTTTGCATTTTCTTCTGGAGCAGTTCTAACAGTTACAGCAGTATCAAAATAGAATGTTCCATTTTCAGCATATCTTTTTTCATTAGATACATAAGAAATAACTACATTTCCATTTTTATCGTATACAATAGCTTTATTTGAAGTAGCCATATTCTTAGCATATTCTAATACGTTAAATGCCCCTAATTGCTTGCCTTCTGATGTTCTAACATAGTAATTTACCTTTGGTTTTTCTGTAGATTGTGGTGGTTGTGGAGTTGGTTTTACATAGCCATCTTTTTTACTTATACCAAATCCTTCAGCAATACCTTCCACCATAGCATTACAAACTTTAGTGAAATTACCATTATATCTATTCATATCACCTTGATTAGATATAAAGCAAGTTTCTATTAACGCTGCACTTGTACCTTTATTTTTTGCAGTTCTTATTACTCTAAAATCCTCTCTCTTTACTCCTCTATTTGAATAACCTAATGCGGCTACTTTATTAACTATAGCTTGTTCAACTGTAATTCCTTGCTCGGAAGGTGTCACCCAAATTTCTACTCCTGTAGCTTCTGGATTAGCAGCAGAATTAAAATGTATTTCAAATACATAATCATAATTAGCAAAGTTAACTTGTAGACTTCCATTTCCTATATCAGCATAAGCATTTCTATTTGTAGGATAAACATCAACTATCACATCATATCCACCAAACAGGGCTTTTACCTCATTAAGTACCCTTCTTGTTTCAGTTGCTTCAGTTCCATATCCAACTGCTCCTGGATCTCCTGCTCCGTGTCCTGCTATTAATAATATTCTTAATGTTTTACTCATTTTTCATTCCTTCTTTCTTTTAATTTATTTTTTAATAAAAAAGAGAGCCTACTGGCCCTCAGAATTACTGTTTATTTAATTCCTTCTTTTCTCCATCTTTAAGCTGCGCTAATGCGTCTTTTAATTTATCTGGTATAGGTAAGCCTAATCCAGCACAATTTTCTAATAAACTAATTCCCTCATTAGCTATGTAGAAGTAACAAATTAACGTCCTAAATACCCACGTACCTGTATTTAATAGCCTATCTAATAACACAGCAACTATTAATACTATAAATATTACAGTTTTCCTCGCTATTCCTTTAAGTCCTACATCACTAGATACCTCCTTATTTATCCATGCTCTTAGTAATCCTGTAATATAATCTAGTACCATAAATGCAATTAAGACTACTAATGCAGTGTCCCAACTCCCAAATAACCACGTTAATCCTGTTCCTATTGTTGCTACAATTACTTTAAAATAATTTAATATGTTTTCCATTTTTACACCTTCCTTTTTCTTATATCTCCAAGCTTTTGGAGTTTTTAAAATAATAAAAAGCCTAGTTCCCTAAGCTTTTTTACACTAAATATTCCTCTCCAGTTATCTCTTTATACTGTTCTTCTGTTATTTTATTACCCTTAACAAATACCTTAACCTCTCCATTTGTATAAATACCTTTATCATAATATCTTTTAATTTTTTCAAACCAATTCATCTTACATACCTCCAACTACTAAAAGTAAATCTGCTATATCATTTTCGTTCTGCTCTAGTCTAATATCTTTATTTACACTATCTAATAATAGATCTGCATTTTCATTTTCTAATAATTCTATTCTTTGTTTTAATAATTCCGCTTCGCTTGGTGGCGCTGGGGGTAATGGTTTTGGTGTGTATTCCTCTATCAAATCAAATAGAGTAACTCCAGTAGCATCAGCTTTAACTCTAAATTGCTTTCCTTCACTTTGTAGCTCAAAGAATTTATTGTATTCTTCTTGGGTTACTGCGTAATCTGTTGTTTCGTCTATTTCGTGTATTCCTTCAACAACGAATCCAAATTTATCATTTTCTATTCTTAAGTAGTATTTATTCAAATTTATCACCCCTTTAATATCCTATTGCTAACACATAGCAATTTGCAAAACTCCCACTATTAGATTCTAGATTTTTAATATTTACATTAAAATAACCTTTATTTACAAATTTAGCATTACAATTAAACAAATTATTATAAGTAGAATCATTATCTATATAAGTTACATTCGCAAATATACTTAGATAATTATTAGGAAATGTTATCGGCAAATTCCCTTCTATTACTCCTTTCCCTTGACTAATGCTCCCTCCAGCATATAACCATTGTATAATTATTCCATTAGGAAGTTTAGTATAACCATTAGCATCTTTAGAAGAAATATAATCACTTGAATCTATAATGTTTTTCCTAGTTCCGTTATACCAAGTCGTAGGTTTAACCTCAGATACTATTTCTGTTCTTTGTAGTGTGCTTCCGACCATTACAGCTCCACTATCAACACCTTCTGTTCCTTGCCAAATCAAAGCATTTACAATCCCATTTGCCTCAGATTTAATTTGTTTCCCTCTAGGAATTATAATATCTCCACCAATTTCTCCACCATTAGCCTTAAAATTTTCCCAAGCTTGTATAACTGCAAATAATTTTTCATCAATAGTATCCCAGTTAAAATTCATAACTGTTATGTCAGGTGGGCTATCTGTTAATTCTGGCTTTTTAAATTTATAATTTTTTGTAGTTTGCATTCAATAATTCCTCCTTATACATCTAATGCTTCTATTTCTATTTTGAAGCTTTGATTAACATTTACTGGATTAGGCGTAATTGTTACTTTATTTATTGTTGGTGCAACTGTATCTAAAATTGCTGTTCTTGTAACTTCTGTATACTTACCAGCCTTATCAGTGGCCTTTATTTTAATTAAATTACTTCCATTTGATAATTTAACAACTTTAGAGAAACTTCCATCTGCATTTACCGTTACATTTGAATACACAGTACTTCCTACTGTTATATCAAGTTTTATAGGTCCACTTGTAACATCTGCTGTAGTTCCTGTGATTGTTAATGATGTTTGATTTGTATAAGTTGTACTTGCTGATGGATTTGTTACTGTTAATGTTGGTGGTACTGTATCTACTGTGAAGCTTATACTTTTTGCTGTAGCAGCATTTCCATCATTATCTGATACATTAATTGTTACACTATGTACTCCATCTCTAAGTGCTGAAGGTGGTGTATATGTTCCGTTATATCCTCCTGTTACAGCTGTTAATACCATTCCTGGTGAAGTATTGGTTAAAATAGTTCCATCTATATTAAATTTCAATGTGCTTAATGCTATACCAGAACCATTAGTTTCATCTCTTAATTGGAATGTTATAGGAGTTGCACTATTAGTTACATATGATCCTGTGCTTGGACCTGTTATTGCTATAGTTGGTGGAGTTATTTCTTTAACTCTTAATCTCAAAGATTCTCCTAAAACTGAATCTGAACTATTTTTAGTGGTTACATTTCCAGCTAAATCTGTGGCTTCCACTACTACTGGATAAAATCCTCCTGAAAGATTAAAACTAGTTATTGCTGGTGCTGCTATAGTTGCTTCATACTTTCCAGTAGAAGAATTTAGAGTTAAGTTTGTCCATATTCCATTTATTTGTGCTCTTACCGTTTTTACCGCCATTATTACCCTCCTTTAAAAATCTTTTACTGCTTGCCAATTCTTGAAAGCTTTAATTCCATTCCAATCTTTAACCTCTCCTTTAACATTTCCCCAGTCAGCTTCTTCAACTGTCACTTTTATTGTTATTGGAGTGTTAACAATTGCTATATTAGAGAAGTAGAATTTCCAATGTGGGAAATTCCTATAAATGCTATTCCAACTATTGAACATCATCATATCTAGCCAGCTTGTATTAGATATAATTTCTACTTCTTTTATCCTTATCATATTTGTATCTCTGGAGGTATATAATTGTATAGTTCTTGCCAACTTGAAGCTTCTTTAATAGCTTGCCAATCAGTATAGGCTTCTGAAATATCCTCCCATGTCGCAAAGTATTTAATTATGTTTAATTTTATATGAGCTGGCATATATGGAGCTATTGCCCTTATAATATCGTCAAACTTATAGTTAATATTCATATCTGGTGATAATACTTGAACCCTTAAAGTTCCTTGTCCTGGATTAGGATTTAAAGCCTCATCTCCTCCAAAGAACTTAACTAAAGCTTTACCTCCAGTTATTGATTTAACTACTGCTTTAATTGAATTTTCACTAAGCTTATCACCTTTACTATAAAGAGCTCTTATGTATGATCTTCTTTGCTCTAATGTTCCTTCTCCAACTATACCTAAAAATGTTTCATACCTTGTTATAGCTTCTATATCCATATAATCTACAAACTGCATATCTAGAGTTTTATCTTTTGTAAAATATAACTCATTAAACTTTTGCGATTCAGCTTCCATTATTAACTTAAATTCTTTAATATCTTGTAAATATTCCGGAAGATATTCTATAAGACTTATGTCATTTTTAACATCTTCACTAACCCTTAGATTAAGATTAAATTTAGATGAAGTATTATCAATATAAGAAGTTTGACCAACTTCATTAGATACAGATATTCCTATCGGATATAATCCCGCTTCATTAGGAGCTTGATTTACATCTGACCATGTATTACCTTGCTCTTTATTTAAATTATAAGACTTACCATCAATGCTATAATTTGCACTAGTTATCATCTACCCACCTCCAAGGTCACAGAACCAATCATAGGTATATCCTCATTTCCTAAAGGTAAATCTACGTTCCCTCCGTTAATTGTTAAAGTACTTACATCCGATACTGAAGGAATGTTTAATATTTCACTAGCTAATCTTATATAACTTACTGTATCTTTTGCATAAGCTATTGATGAAAGATAGTTCTCAATAGCACCTGATGCACCTTCTACTTGACTATATCCAGGATTAAGTTTGACTGTGCCTGATACATTAATAGTTACTTTAGTTCCTGTAACTACAGTTACCTTAGCTCCTATTGGTGCTTTACCGTTACCAAGTCCACTTGATTCAGGATCTAAATAATCTTGAAACTTCTTTATCAATTCCGATGTAGCTACTTGATTCTTAGAATCTGTTATACTTACCTTCACAGTATTAGATCCATTAGCCATAGAAAATACTTTAGCTCTTCCCACTCCCTCAAATTCACTAGCCCATTTTAAATATTGATTAATATTTCCATCTGATTCTGTATTAGTTATAGTAATTTTAGTTCTTATTCTAAGTTCATCATCAGTCTCAATATCTTCTCCATAAATTAAAATATCCTCTAACGTAGCCAAAGCTAAATTAGGGATATTATCTAAAGGTAATAGTATTCCATTATAAGTATTTCCTATTATTCCAGATTGTTCACATTTTAATTGATAAACGCCTATAGTAATCTTTTCTACAGCTATATAAGTAGTATCTTCAATTCTAAATCTACTACCTATTGGAATATCTATTAATTCACTTTCTGAATTTTTAAAAGTTCCTTTTCTTGTAGATGGTGTTGCATTTCTTCTACTTATTCCATGTTCTTCACATCTTCTATCAAGATACTCTCCTGCAGCAGTATCTAAAAATACAAGGTCGATATTATTATCCATTATCATATAGGCCTCTGCTAATTTTAATGCTGCTGGAGCTAAAGCATTATATATAATGCTTCCTTCTCTTTTATCTATATCTTTAGGAATTCGTGATAGCATATCCGATAATATACTTGCATAAGTATATGAGTCTGATTTTAAATAACTCAATATGTCACCCCCTTCTGAATATCTAGCTCCCCATAAATAGTATTAACTGTACAGGTATAATACAAGCAATCACCTTCAGTAGTTATAACTGGATTATCTAATGAAATAATTCTATCATCTTGCATTAAAGCTTCTTCTACTCTTCTATGAATATCAGCTTTAACAAAAATACTATCCTCACCTATAAGTTCCTGAAGTTCTACCCCATAATCATAACTAAATATTAAGTGTTCATATCTTTCAGTATTTAAAATAGAGTATATTGATTGTTTAACTGCTTCTAAGTTATCTATAAATCCAACAACCTTTTTATTTGCAAAATCTATTCCATAAGTTTTACTAGGAAAGTTATTAGATTCACTATTGATTTTATCTATTACTTCATCAAAATTATTTTGTGGAATCATCTTAATCCTCCTTATAACTTGTCTAGTATGACGAATTTCTGTCCACCTTTTGCTTTTATTAAGACTATTTTAGCTCCTACCTCTAAAGGTTCTTTTTTAAACTTATCAGTAACAATAATAAACGGTTCTCCAATTTGTAAATTTAACGAAGTATCCAATTTTACCTTAATAGGATTACTTGCTACAACTGTCCCAAATACTACATCAGATAAATTCGCATAATTTATATAATTACTTACTATTTCTTTTATTGTATTAGCTATCATAAAATCAACTCCAAATCCATAGTGTGTATTGAGCCTTTAAACTTATGATTAACCTTCTCTACTATTGCCCACTGTTTCAATCCTAATTCAGCTATATCTATATATACTCCACTTCCGCCTCTCACTCTCGTGTCACCAAGACAAGGTAAAGTGAATTTTTTCTCTTCCTGATTATAATATTTTAAAAGTTTTTCAGCCTTTTCTTTTATCTGTGCTGAATTCATATTTTCATTTACTTTTTCGTAATACTGTAAAATTCCCCATTTAGCCATACTCTTACCATCTTGAACAATGTAATTTTCTCTAGTTCCAGTTGTTTTATTATCCTGTGCTAACTTAATCCTATTGTAAGTTTCGCCATCTATACTTTTTTCATATGTATAATCTAAAGCATAACTTTCATCTCCTAAAACAACTGGAAGCCTCATTTCCGTTGCTTCTAGTAATTGAAGAGAACCAAAATTATCACTAAATATATACTTTCTTCCAGTACCTAATAAAACATCTGATAAGCCATCATAAATCATATCTAAATAAGTTTTATTATCCTCTATTCTATCGGATAAAGTATAATAGGTAGGTCTAAGTGTTCCTACCCTTAGTGTGGGTCTATCTACTGTTATTTCTCTAATTAATTTCTCCACACTATATCCATTAAGTATTTTAGTATCTTTATATTTGAAATATCTTAACGAATCATATGCAGTAACTGCTATCTTACCTTTATTATTTGAAACATTAAATATATAGCCATAAAAAATATCACTTTTGTTATACTTAAATCTAGCTACAGATCCATTAGGAAACATATGCTTATCAATATAATTAAATGTTAATTTAGCAGCTCCATTTTGCATCTCTGAAATATAATTAATATCACCATCAACAACAGAAGAAAGGTCATATATTTTTTGTGTTTCACTATCTTGTATTAAAAATTCATATTCTAAAGTCATACAACCTCTCCTTTATGGTATTTTTATCTGTTGCCCAGGATATATCAAGTTAGGATTCCCACCTAATGGTGGCCTATTAATATTGTATATTTCCATATACCTAGCTCCATTACCTAAGAATCTTTTAGCTATATTCCATAAACAATCTCCTGAAACTATTGTATACATTTTATAAGGTGGTTTAGGTGGATTAGCTGGCCTTGGTGGTGTAGGTGGTTTATATACTATAGATGGATTATTTTCTAATACCTTTAAAGAATAAGGTTTATATTCCACCAAGGAAAACTTAATATAATAATCCCCTTCTTCTCCAGCAACTTCTTTAATATCTAAATTAGTTATTAATACAAGTAAAGATAAATCCTTACTAATTCCATTAGAGCATATAAATCTAACAGCTTTTTTATTACTCATCCAGGTATCAAACTTATTTTTATAATAATCAGCATTTTTAAAGTCATTAGGTGTTTCAACTAACCTTGATACTTTACTTGGAAACTGTGCTTCAAATTCTATAGTTAATAATCCATTATCACCTGGAGCAACAATCTTCCCTAATTTTAAAACAGAGAACTCTTCTGTTTCGATTTCTCTACTTTGGTTTACTTCTTCCGGATTCATAGGAAGTCTTATTGTTAATTTTTCTTCTTCATCCCTAAAAAATATTGCATAACTCATACTATCCCTCCGATACTACTGCAATTTGTTCTTTGATTATTTTATCAAGAACTTTTTCGATTTGATTTACATCGGCTGTTTCTTTAACATCACCAAATGTTATTTGAATATTTGGTGCTAATGTAGCTTGTGTATATTCTGCTCGATAATCCCTTTCAGCTATATCTTTTAAATATTTTAAATCTTCTTTATCTATAGATACATTTAAAGAACCACCTGATCCATTTCCATTAGTTACAGGCAACGCTCCATTAGACATATAATCTCCTAAGTCTCCCATACTACCGAATCCACCACCACTAGCACTTGGAGTCATTCCACTAAATAAGTCACCTATTCCACTAACAAGATTATTCCCCCAGGTATTACCCTTATCAAAAGCAGCTCCCGCATCTAGGTAATCGAGCCTATCAAACTCAACTTCCTTTGCAACATTAGCCTCTATTTTAGATTGTAGATTAGATGCCATATTATCCAGTCCAGCTGAAATAGTTACTTCTACTCCTGGAATAAGATTTACTAACCACTCAATCTTTTTAGCAACTTCTGATATTATATTTAATATAGCTACTCCCATTGACATGAACGCATTTTGAACCCCTGTTACACACGCATTAAATATATTTATAATTGATTCAGCTAACCAAATCACCCCATTTGCAATTCCAATTCCAATATTACCAATAACCGCTAATAACCACATAAATCCTCCGGCTATAAATCCAACTATATCACCTGCAGTTACTCCTAACTTAATTAGGATATAAATTAATAATGCAATTGCTGCAAATATTAATACTACCTGCCAATGAAAGATAGCCCATACAATAACTTGAGCAGCTATTGTAGTAAATAAATCCCACATTCTTGCAATCAGTAACGGTAAGTACATTAATGCAGCAGCTATTAATATAGCAGATATTAAATCCCAATTTTGAACGATTATATTAGTCATAAATTGAACTATATTAGCCAACCCTAAAAAAGCTACTGCTAAAATATCAATTCCTGTAGTAACAACATTTACTAAAGTACTCATAAAATCAGAATTATTAATCTCACTTAACTTCTCCATTACACCTTCAAAAGCTTTTATAGCATGATTTTTAATTTGTGTTCCTGCATCAGCAAAGGTCATAGGCATTTTTGCAAACATAGTGTTTATTTCGTCACCCATTCCAAACATAGCACCTTTAATTACATCAGCAGTAATTAATCCTTGCGAACTCATCTCTTTTAATTTAGCTGCTCCTACACCTAAATATTGTTGCAATGCTTTTCCAATCATAGGTGCATTTTCACTAATACTCCTAAACTCATCACCTTGTAATCTGCCTGATGCCATAGCTTGCGCTAATTGATACATACCAGCTGATTGTTCTGTCTTACTAGCTCCACCAACTTTAAATGATTTATTAATTAATTCAGTAAACTTAACTATTTCATCAGTACTACCAAAAGCCTCTCCAGCCATCATACCTAATTTAGCTACTGTTTGAGCTGTAGTTATATATTCCCCTCTTGACCTCTGAGCTGATAAATATATTTGATCTTGCAATTCTTTTTGTGTCTGCAATCCATCATTAATCAGAGATAATCTTGCAACTGTATTGGTATACTCATCAGTTAAATCTATAGCCTTTTTAACTGCCATAAATCCACCTAATGCTCCAAGTAGCTTTTTTATTCCACCAGCTCCACTACTAGCTTTATTACTCATCTTATCGAATGATTGTCCTAAGTTATCAGCTTTCGCAGATGCTCCCATCATAGCTGCTTCTGCATTTCTTGTAGTCCTCATAATAGAATCAACGACCCTTGAATATCTATCTTGTAATACAAATGTACTTTTTAAAGTAGCCATAGACTATTACCTCCTTTTCCCTTTTGTATTAAGTTTCTTCATTTTGTCTTGTTCCTTTTTCTCTGTTTCTACTCTATGAAGTATTGAAGCATATATAAAAGTCTGTTCTTCTTTAGACAAGCTGAATAATTGTGAAGGTAATATTCTAAGTTTTTGGAGGGCAAAGTGTGCTATTGCATAATCACTATTGCCCTCCGATATTAGTTTTTTATTTCTTCAATTCTATCCTCATCTTCTACATCTAGTCCACTAAGTTTTTGTACTGCTTCCGATAAAGTCATAAACTCACCAACTAAAAGCATCTTAGATAATAGATTAGCCTCTCCCATAACCCCATATGCCTTTTGTAATTCTGCATTTTTTAAGTCTGGATAAACTACCGCTGCAGCAACTAGATCATTCATATATCCATTCCTATCGAATATTTCTTGCTTAGTCTTTTTATCTCTTCTAGTGTTCTTTTTCATTATATTTGTGTTCTCTTCAGACGTAATTGCTCTAATTTCCCACTCTACCGCTTTACCGTCCTCTTTAAATCTATTTGATACTACTATCATCTCATTTTCAATTTGTGCTGGTTTTAAAAATGCTGCTAAACTTCTTTCCATATATATTCACTCTCTTTCTTATCTATAATTTGAAGGTAAATCAAAATAGCTTAAACCTTCTATATCATCAAATGTAAAATCTGTATCTACTGTTATTGGATCATCAGAAGAATCATCTATTGATGCTACTGGAATTGAATTTAAAACAACTCCTAATAAAATAACCTCTTGTTTCCCTACCGTAGATTGATTATCTTCATTTTTTATTTGTAGCTTTATTTCAGGCATTTTACCATTTTTAATATACTCTATAGCCATTCTTAACATTTCAGAATTCATAAAGTACATTGTCATAGAGCCTGTTCCTTCTGCTCCTACAACTTTATGTTGTGTCATTCTATGCCCTAACATAGCCTTAGACTGAATTATTAAATCTAACTTAGCACTTATAGATGATATTTCAAATAACTCTCTATTTTGCCCATCTACAGTTATAAAGGCTTTACCTTCTTTTGAACTTATGGTGTCCTCTAATCTAACATGCTTGTCTGCCATAAATTACTCCTCCTTATACATTAATAGTCATATATAATTTTTCTGCTGAATCTACTGGTTGAATAGCTATATTAACTACAATAGCATCTGATTCTTTTCCTGCTTCAACAACGACATCTTCTGGTTTGAAATTTTCTATAGCATTAATACCTTGAAGTGTCTTAAAGTATTCAACTAAAGCTGCTCTATATAAACTTCTACCATCTACATTATTATCGATTTTGCCCATATAGTTATATTCCCAAACTACAGCAACATCATTTGCAATATTATCTAATGTTCTTATAACTCTATTTTTTCTGAATGATTTCTTTTTATCTGGTAAAAAAGTAACCAAAGAGTTAATGTCATATACTAACGTTACTCTTTGGTTATTATCTACTTTAAATATAACTTTTCCAGCCTTAGATTTCTCTTCCATCTGAGATTTAGTATATCTTGGACTAACATCAATAGCACCAGTATATACTTTCCCAGTATTACTTTGATTCATATTAGCTCCAGCAGTTATACCAGCTACCCAATAAGCTGTTTGACCAGGTGTTAATTTAGAACCGTCACTTAATATAACTCCATTATCGACTACTATAATTCCTTCATAGTCAGCCGAGTAATCACTCATTACAGCTTGAATCTTAACTCCTTCATTCTCTCTCATATCCTTAATAAAAGCTTCTATATTAGACTTAACTTCTGAATCTGCTCCACCATATGTTAATACATTAAAATTATAAGTTCTAAGTATATTTAATGCATCTGAATAGTTAGTTGCTGAAGTAGATGTATCTGTACCACCCTGTAACTGTTTAGTTCCTTGAGTTACTTCTCCACTTCCTTTTATTTCTATAAATCCATTACTTATAAAGTCACTATATGATTTTATAGTTTGTTCATCAACTTTTGAATTATTAAAATAAGTAGCTATAATATGATCCCCATCTACTGTTTTAGTAATAACAGTAATCTTATTACCTTTTGTTCCTTCACACACTGCTGTAGCAGTTACGCCTGAAGTTAACTCTATAGTTGCCTTTGTTCCTTCATTAACCTTACATACAAGCACCTTAGAAGCACCTTTTAAAACTTCTCTTAATTCAACAATTTCATTAATATTAGCACCTAATAATTTTAAAGTATCATCTCCTGGTTTAACCTCGTAAACCTGCCCTTTAACTCCCCAACCTAACTCTATCGGTAATGCAACAATTCCTCTCTCTGTTAAATTTATAAAAATAGGAGTTTTACCAAAAATATTTATATATGCTCCTGGAAGTTCTTTGTTTTCTGTTTGCCATGTTCCAGCCATCTACATCACTCCTTTAAGTTTTCATTCACTTTAATATTTTGCATTTTAATTTCATCTTTAGATTTAATTTCCGAGTATTTAACATCAAACATAATATGAAGAACCTCATCAGTTATATTACTTTTAATATTAATTGCTCTAAAATCTTCTAAATCCCTAAGCTCCCTTAATAATATTCTTCTTACCTCATACATTTCATTATTTTTATAATCTGTATTGGGAAAATAAGAAATATCATAGTTAACAGTTGAATTATATTTATCGTTAATTCTTTTATTATAATCTTGATCATACGTAGATATAAAAAAAGATGGTGTTTCAAATTGTTGAGGTACCTTCTCATCATATATTGTTATATCAGGATACAAGCTTAATAGCTTACGTACTATAGCTTTATTAATATCAACAATCATACTTATCTTTCACCTCTTTTATAGCTTTCTTAAATTCACTTATCATTGCTTTTTCAGTTTTATTAATTGCACGTTCTAATATATGTTTACCTGGAACAAAACCTTTAGTTATACCTCTTATTACTATTCTGTGCCCATAGTTAACATATGGAGCATATTCAGCAGTATTAAACAGTTCCTTTGTTATTCCATCGGCGCTTTTCTTAATTCTGCTAGTACTCCAACTTCTACGCATATGACCTCCAACCTTAGCTCTAGTTATTCTAAAGCTAACATTCTCACCATCCTTTGTTGTGAAATTAACTTCTTTAGGATATACCCCCACTGGAGTCAGTCTTTTTGCCTCGGCTAATCCTATATTAACAGCTTTGTTTAATACCTTCTTATCAACTTCTGATACATCCCCTAAAAGTTTTTCTAACTCTTTTCTATATCTATCTATAGCAGCTTTGTTACTGTAATAATTTTTCCCCATTAAGCAGTCTCTTCTTTCTTTACAGATACCTCTAAATGTGAATCATAAGGGAAACTTTCTCCAGCTATAAACTTATATACTATCCCACTTTTTTCAGTGAGAACTATTTTATCACCTTTCTTAATATCAATACTTGGATCTGTGAATATCTTATGAGCTATAGTAACTACTGGAATATTTCCATCACCCATATTACTTAATTTTTCTTTTGATAATCTGCAAGCTATATTGGTGTATTTTTCAACATCTTCAAATCTAGTTATTCCATCTTTTTTGACTTTCTCATATCTAGATATCGTCATTTTATCTTTATGGAGTATATCAAATACTGACATATTATCCCCCCTTAGAACTTTATTTTTCTAAAGTTTCTCAATTCTTTTCTATCATTATCATTTAGTGAATAGATTTTACTTTCTTCACCATTTCCCTCTATAGCAAATTCTAATTTTGTATCTCCTTCTAAAATGCTTTTAAGACCTTTATGTTTATTTAGTTCAAACTTTAGTATACTTATTACTTTTTTCTGAATAAACATTTCTAGCGCTTCAGGAATACTATTTAATTTGCAATAATTCTTTATATCATGGGTTACTGATTTAATATAATAATCTATCAAAGCATCTTTGGAGGTATCTTCAATTCCAAGTACTAATTTTATCTCTTCTTTCATTATTGCTCCTCCAAGACCTGTATAAGTTCTGCCTTATTAAGTGAAGAATAACCCTGTATCCCTTTCTCTTTGGCTAATTCCTTTAACTCTTTTATATTTAACTCTGATAAAGCAATTTTGTTTTCACATTGATTCTCTTGGCTATTCTCATCTTGTTGGTTATCTTGATTTAAGGCATCTTCCTTAATCTCTTCAACCTTATAACCTTTTTCAGTAAACCAACTAATTAACCATCTATCTTCTGTTTCAGCTTCTCCATTAACAAAAGGTATACCAGCAATAATGCCAGTATACCCCTTTGATGGAGTAGTTATTTTACATTTCATAAAATACTCCTCCTACTTTACTTTTATATTTCTAAATACCCCAGCCTTTCTAGAGTTCTTTAATGCTACTGCTGCTACCATTTCAACTTCTCCAGTCTTAACTGCTCCTGGTGCATTTAAATCCGGTAAAAATGTCTTAATTATCTTGTCACCTTTTACCGTTACCCCATGGAATCCGTTAATAGCTACTTGAACTGCATATAAATCTGTTAATCCTGTTACTGTATCGCTTCCATTTGGCTGTCTTGTATCAACTATTGGAACTACAGGAACAGTGGTATCATCCTTCACATAATATTCTAAATCAACTAGTGGAATACCATCATAAGAGTATACTTTTCTTCCAAATGCATCTTCGCTTTGCGTTAAGTAACCAGCTCTTCTTGCTACTGATCTAATCTTAGTCATTAATTTAGAGTTCCCCATTAACATTGTTGGCTTACCATCAAGTTCTGATATAAATGCATCTAATAAATCTAAGAATTCCTTATAATTATTATCTAAAGCATCACTTGTTGATAAATCTATATGTGATTCTTTATTGAACTCTGTACTAGAACCAACTAATAATTTATCTAATCCATCAAATTGTTTTTCATCAGTAGTGCTATTACCATTAATTACTGAATAATGGAATAAGTTTGTTGCTGCTTTAATCTTTTCTTTTAGTTGGAAATCAACCTCATCTACTGCTCCTGATGAATTTGCTAATACTCTATCAATTTGGAATGATCCCCCGAATATTTTAAGGTCTACACTATCCTTTTCTCTTTTTGCTTCTTGTGGTGTATATTCTCCATTTATAGCTCTGAATCCAGCACTTGCCGGTGTCTTTAACCTTACATATCCATATGTTAAAGTTGAACCACCTGTTCCTGGTGATACTGCATCATCAAACATAAGGGTATCTAGTAATAAAGAACCTCTTCTAAACTCATCTACTACCTGTTGGTCTACCTTATCGGCCATACCTACTTTTGCTTCTTTTAATGTAATTGCCATTTTAAATCACCTATCCTTTTTATTTTTAATTATTATCGTATCTTTGAACCAATGCACTTTTTAAATCTGTTACCTCTTTTGGCTTTGGATCACTTGCACCATCTAGTGGTGTGTTACCAGCTACTGTGTTAGTAAACATAATAGACTTATTGTCTCTTTCTGTTTTAATTATTGATTCTAAATTTTTTGGACTATTATTTTCATCGAATTCAATTTTATCTTTGAATTTAAACATAAAATAGTCCGAATCAGTACATCCAGCATCTTTTAAAGCAATTTTTACTGCGTTATCTCTTTTAAGCTTAATATTTTCTGCTTTATGAGTTTCAATAGCCTTTTCGTACTCTTTAACCTTAGTCTGCAATGCTTCATTATCTCCGTTATTCTTTTTAAGGTCTGTTATGGTATTATTAGCTTCTGTTAGTTGAGTTTTAACACCTTCTAACTCACTATTAACAGTTTCAGTCTTTTTCTTTTCAGCCGCTATATCCTTCCCATTTTCAGCCATTATAGATTTAATTTGTTCATCACTTAACCCAAGCTCTTTTAAAAATTCTGTTTTCATAATTAAATATCTCCTTTCGCACTAAGTAGTTTTAGGTGTGTTACTATCCACCACGAATTGACTGTTTTAGGTCTAATCTACTGACCAATTTTAGGTATAATAAAAAGCCGTAGTTCACTACGACTTTAACTATTAATTATATATTTTTCATACCATTCTTTATATTTCATTGATGAAGGCACTTTATAACTCTTACTACTTTTAGAATCTCTTGCAACTCTTTCCCCTTTATCATCTTCAATATGTGGAATAGTTGTTGTTCTACAATACCAATGAAATGGAGGAGAATTAACTCCTGTTACTGCATCTTTAGTTTTATATACCTTTCCATCTTGCTCTCTGCACATTGGTGAAGTTTTTAAATCCAAAGTTGATAGTATCTCATATTCATCTATTCCATCTTCTTCATAACCTTTTAGAGTAGCTTGCTCAATTATAAAAGCACCCTCCATTTGCAATAATCTATAAGCTTCATATTGCTTCCTATCAAATATCTTAGCAAATTCTTCTGAAAGCTCTGATGGATTAGTTCCTTTTATAATCATATTCATTATAGATTCTTTAAGTTTTTCTAACATATGATCTTTTTGTTTCCAAAGTCTATCACTATATGATGCACCACTAAAAGGATAATTTATCAATTCCTCTACTGCTCTAATATTTACTTGTGCAAATTCTTGATGAAATCCTCTAAACTGTTCTATATTAAAAATTGTCTTATAGTATTGGTCCTTATATATATCTATAAACTTTTTACTCCCATATGATTTGTAGTCTATATCATATAGATTTGTTAGAATAGCGTTTATTTGCCACTCTAGGGCTTTGTATCGTGTTATTCTTGCCTTTATAGACATATTATCCAACTCAAGATTAAACTCTCCTATAGACTCAATAGCCATCTTTTTGAATATATTTAATTCTTCTTTTAAATTCTTCAACTCTTTAAAGCTTAACTCCATCATAGCTGCATCATAAGTTAACTCATTATTATTAGCATATCTAATATAAAAATCATTAACAACGCTATGAATATCTTTCTTAGCTTTCTGAAATGACTTGATTAATTCAGTATAAAATTTTCCTAATTCTCTTTCCGCATCTAAGTATTTAGCTTCTTGTCTTTGTATCCAGTAATCATTATTCTTCATCTACATCACTTCCAGCATTATTACCAAAATCTAAAGACTCTTCATAATCATTTTGTTCTTTTATTCTCTGTAACTCTTCTTCTACATCTCCTACAAATGGATGATGCTCTAATAATGTCTTATCTGATACTATACCTTTAGAGTTCCTTACGTTTGTTATCGCATCAGTTTCATTCACTATCATACTTCTTATAAAAGTTACCTTTGCAGTCTTATGATCATAAGAACCTTGTCCAGTAATTTTTAAATATTTAGCTATAAACCAAAATATTAATTTAAATGCACCTTTGAACTTTCTTTCCATCTGATCACACTTTAAATCTAATGCACTATATAAGAATAATAAAGCAATTCCACTTGGACTATTACCGAATTTATCTGTATCCATATCTACAGCCTGGCCAAATATATGTATATCTTTTTTTAGTCTATCCAAGTGTTTTTCTACCGCTTCAATATTTATATCAGGACTTAATTTATCTACTCCACCATCTGCATCAGTCAAAATGGTTTTATATAATTTTAAATTATTTAAAAACTCATCTAAATTTGTTCCATTATAGCCTTTTAAGACATAAATAAACCTCGCAATATCATCTAGTGCATTAGATGTATCGGAGGTATTTTTATCGTAATCATCTATTAATGATTTTGTATAAGTTAAGTCATTTAATTCTCTGCTATTATTCTTAAATGGTATGAAAGGAACTTTACCCCAACTACTATATGTTGTGCCATTATTAATTAAAAAGTGCCCTATTGATTCTCCTTCTCCTGGAGCTTCTACATCTGGTATCAATTGCCCATTATAATATGTGTAATAAGTTACATCTTTATCAGTCCAATATTCAACTTTCTTTACATCTGTTCTCTCTCTACCTTCATATGTTTCAATATAATAAACCCTTATTATAGCTTCTAATGATTTGTGAGCATTATCTTTCCATATAGGTATTATCTTCTCACTATCATGCTTTAAAAACTTTAATTCCCCTTCTTTGTCTATATAAGGCTGTAACCAAGCTATTCCTTTGTTTGATGCTTCAACACCTATTTCTTGTAATGTATCATCAAATTCATCATCTAATAGCTCTATTAACTTCTTTTGAAATGTTTTATCATCAGCAGTAATTATAGGAGACTTACCCAATAGATAATTTACTTTTTCATCTACTATAATCTTTGAAAAACCATGAGTTAATTTATTATTAGGTCTTGTATCATCTTCAACCTTTTTACCATCAACAAACCTATATAACTTTCTTCTATTTATATCAGTATCATTGTTATAATACCGTTCTCCAGTTTTCATGTTTTCTCTTTTGTTACTAGTTTCAAATTCCTGTATGAATACATGCATTATTTCTTCATGTGTCATAGGTTTTTCTTTTGGTTTTATTATATTAAACATACATACTCCTTTCTAAAATTAAGTTTATCTTTCCAGTCATTAGTCATATATTTTGACTATATTTTTTACGCCTAGTAAAATTCAACACTTTGCCTTAGTCAAAACTAATAGTCAAAACATTTTTCTACTTTAACACTCTTAATCCACCATCTCTACTCTCTGTGTATATTGCATATCGAATTGCATCTAACACGTCATCCCACAATTTTATTGGTTCTCCAGTATTTTTATTCCACGCATACATGAACGCTTCTTTCTTAAATAAATTAACTTCACTTTCTACAATCTTTAATGTATTAGTTTTAAAGCCTTTAGCAATAACCTCTATTCCACTTAATACTGCTTTATCTGCATTTACAGCTCTTAGTCCTTCTCTTTTAAATCTTTTTATATGTTCAGGCCTTGCAGTATCACAATAAAATATTATATTTCCATACTTTTCTTTGATTTCTTTTCCTACATTTACCCAATAATCAATCTCTTCATGTTGTGCTGAATATTCTTTAAGTACATATAAATTGTTTTTGTCATCTTTTCCGATTACTACTATAGATCCATAATGTTCATATCCCCAGTCAACTCCAGCAAAATATTTTACAAGTTTAATATTCTCTAGATCTTCTTTGCTTATATAGTGCGTATCTTTTCTAAAGTCCTTATATACAATTCCTTCTGCTGATACCCATAACCCTTTAATATCTCTATCATAAAACATTCCAGAAGGTGTTGAAGCCTTTATATTTCCCCTATATCTTTCACTTAAGAATGTATTATCGTCTAGTTCGTAATGAAACTCTTGAATAACCTTACCATCTGCTTTATCTATAAAATTAACTTTTAACCAATGTTCTGGTTGGTCTGGGTTTGTATCAATTAATATTCTTGCTCCTTCCCCTGAACATCTCGCCTTGATTTCATTAAAAACTTCTTCATTTGCCATAGTACCCTCATTGATATATGCACCAAATGAAGTCATCCCTCTAATTCTTCCTAAATCATTTGTCTTTGAGTGCCCAAAGCAGCAAACTTGAACTCCAAATAAAATAAATCTATTATGTTTATCAAACTTAAATTCAATATTGTACTTATTAGTAAGTTCATTCAATACATTTCTTTGAATTGCTCCTAGATCAGCTCCAGCAAGTATATATTGTGGTAATGGAATATTCAATTTATCTGCTATTTTTCTTACTCTTCTAAGCTCATATAAAAATAAATCATTATCTAATATTGTCTTTCCTGTTCTCTTTGCTCCATGATTAATCAACATAAAATAATCATTACTCATAGCAAACTTCATTACTTCTATTTGCTTTTTATGATATAAATCACTTAACATTTTTTATTAAACTTCCCCTACTTAACACGAAATATTTAATTTTTTAATTAAAGTTTAGTTGTATTAAACCCATTTATATTAATTTAAATACTTTAACCTTATGTAAATGGCTTAACTTCGTCACTTTTTTCAATTTCGTAAAATGAAAATTTAACGTAATTCGTGTTTATTCTTTAATTGTATTTTCTAATTTAGCAAAGTACTCATCAATCTTATCTTCTTTAGATTTTTCATTGTTAACTATTTTAGATTTCAATACTTCAATTCTTGCTTTCTGTTCTTCCGTTACCAGATTCCAATTCTTATTAATCATTTCATCATATTGCTTAATCATACCTTCTAATGTTTTCATCGCTCTTGATTGTGCATTTAAGAAGTTAGCTTGCTTATCCCAAGCTTGTTGTACTTCCCACTTCTCTCCATATGATGAATCTCCGTTACATTCCCCTATTTTTTCAATAGTTTTATCATCAATAGATTTAACATACATTATTCTTTGAGCTCTTATTATTGCTGCATATTGCAATTTAATATTATCCCATAATATATCCAGTGGATTTTTTATTTCTATATCTTGAATAATATCCAAAGTATCTTCTGGTAAATATTTAGAAAAAAAACCATGCTTTTCAGCATTTTTATTATTTGGTTGACCACCTTTTTTATTCGAACGCTCTCTATCCTTTTCCGAACGTTCATTATTCCATTTGTAAGTGCTTTTCCATCTTCTAATGGTCCCAGGTGGAATATCGAGTTCCTTAGATATCTCAACCAATTTAAGCCCTTTTTTATATAATTTATAAGCCTTTTCTAAATTTTCATTAGGTGCTCTTGCCATACCACCACCTCACTTATTCGTTTTGTAAATTTATATTTATTTCTGTCTTAAAGCTCCATTTACTCTTTGATACTTTCTCTCCCTCATACAACTCTCTAAATCTTCATAAGGTGATAGAGTAAGTTCTATCTCTTCGCACTTCTTATGGTTCTTGCATAAAGGATTATGAAATAAACAAGCACATTTTAGTTCTTGTCCTTCCCAGTTGCTTAGGAATACATATTGTCTTTTCTTTACATTACTCATGTTATCACCTCACTTTGTGTATAATAAAAAGCACCTAACATTTCTGCTAAGTGCTTTTTCATAAAAGGGTATTGAGAATTTATGAAATAAGATTTTAGTGTATTCTGCATCAGCAACGGTTATCACACTCAACACCTATTCATTAAGTTAATCCCATAATCTCGAAGGTAATTAACTTAACCTCGCTTGCACAAACAAGCCCCAGAAAGATTAATATTCTTTCATCCATCTATCCGACTATGTGCCTGTAGGTAAGGTCTTACCGCCTGCCAATAGATTAATTTTATTGCTTCACTCCCCTTATACTACCTACTGCCATATAAGGATCATAGTTTGCTTATGGCGGAGATAGTAAGAATTGAACTTACATATATAGGTTAACAGCCTATTGTTCTACCACTGAACTATATCTCCATGTAACACCTAGGCTTTTACCCCTAGGTGCAATATAATATTGGAGGTCTTGACACAATGAAAAACCCTGTCCACGTTTCTCACAATATAATTATAAACCTTGCTTCTAGTAAAAAATTCTCATATTTTTCTCAAAACCTTCTCACTATTTTATGATATTCATAAAGTTAGCTACATTTTCTACTATCTCTTCTCTGATTCTATATACTGTTGCTACTGCCATATTCATCTTTTGTGCTATTGCTATTACTTTAGCCTTATCACTATACTTCAGTTCTAGGAATCTCTTACTTTCTTCATTGAGCATATTTATATTAAAATCCATATTGCTTATATAACTTTCTAACTCCCTTTTCTTAGCTTTAGTTTTTAATATTTGCTTAACTATCTTTACTCTTTCTCTTTCCAATCTTTCTATTTCTTTTATCATTTCCTGTTCTGCATAACTTGTCCCATTAGATGATGTTTGTACTCTTTCATTTATTCCTGCTCCATTTTGATAAGGATCTATTCTTATGTTAGTATTTCTTATATCATACTCAATAACTTCCTTATGATATTCTAATCTCGCTATCTTTTCATTTAATCCAAATAGATGTTTCTTACTTTCATAATATCTATATAACTTTCCTTCTGTTTTCTTAAATTCATCTTTTCTCATATTATCCCTCACTAATTGTTTTTTATTTTAATCCACCTAACCTTTTCCCTATCGTTACTGTAATAAACATACTAAGTATAGTTACTAATATATCAGCCACTAAAAATATCAAAGTAGCTCTTTCAGTATATGACACAATATACATCTCCTTTATTACGTTATATATTTGAATTGCGCACTAAAAAATACCGCATATTCTTTTTGAATAATACGGTATTTTTTAAAACTTATATTTAATTTTAAATTCGTAATAGTTTAAAGCTGCGAATTAAATTTTAAAATAAATATAGTCTTATTAGATTGTTTTAACTATCCTATTTTTAAATTTAACTGGAAGTCTTCTATATATAACTGGAGATAGTGTATCTAGTTCATATTTACTAATACCTCCTAATAATAAGAGAGATAGAAGATATATGATACCAGCTATAGCAATTAAACTAAATGTTACTATGCATATATTTATTCTTGTATAATTATTAGAAATAAATTCAGCTATAAATATATATCTTAATATTAATAAAGTAATACTCATTATTATTGATGCAATTAATGGAGTTTTACTTTGGTTTAAAATAGGTATTTTAATATTGAAATATTCTTGTAGCCCAATATGGTTACAGGCTGTAATAATAGCTAATGATACTATACTTCCAATAACAGCTCCAATAACATTTATGTTATCTATTCTAATGAAAAATATATTAATTAAAGTTTTTATAATTAATGATACAAATCCTAATTTTATAATAAATTTAAATTTATTTATTCCTTGAAGAACTATATTTTGAATTGTTGATAATGCCATAAAAATTAATGCAACTGCTCCTACTACTAAGATTTCACACCCAAAATCTCTATTAAACACTAGTTTAAATATATCCTTACCCAAAATCATTAAGCCACATACCGAAGGAATAGTAATAATATATGTTAATTTATAGCAATAAGCTGTTTGAACCGCTAATTCTCTTTTATTTTTTTCAATAAAACTTTTAATTATCTTTGGAAAAATTCCTACACCTAACGAAGTAATTATAACAAGTGGTACATTTATTATAGTTGTATAATATTTTAGTGTAGCTGTTTTTATATTTATATCAGTTTTAATAAAAGTCCTTACTGTAAATACATCAATAATGGCAGATATATTTTGTATAGCCGCAATTAATATAAAAGGTAATGCACTTATAAGTAGCCTTTTAAAAATTTTATTCTGATGTAACTTTCTTTTACATTTCTGCTCTATATTATTTCTAGAAATATCTTTAAATCTATATTTTTTATTCAATATATATCTAATATATTCTATAGCTCCAATAGCCCCTAAAGTTGTTCCAATCGTTCCACCTGTACTTCCCCATGAGGTAGATATGTTTATAAGTTGAAAAGCAAAAAACAAGCTAAATATAACATTAAATAACTGTTCAATAATATTAGATACACTAAGTGTAATCATATCATTATATCCCTGAAAAAAACCTCTATATGCAGCCAATATTGATGCTAAAAAAATTGCTGGAGAAAGGAAAACAAATACCATAATTGAATCTTTACTATTAAATAATCTAGAAAGTGGGTTTGCTAATATAGCAAATACTATACTTGCTATACCTCCATAAAGTAATAAAAATTTTTTTGATATTAGAAGAATGTTAAATACATCCCTGTCTGAGCCTATTGCCCTTTCCTCTGATACTAACTTTGTTATTGCAGGTTGAATACCTAAACTAGTTAATGCAAATATAAATACAAAAACATCATACCCAACAGTATATATTGCTATTCCATCATCAGTTAGAATCTGAGATAGAATTGGCATATATAAGGCTGATAATAGTTTCAATATAATACTTGATATAGCTAGAATTATAACGCCTCGTCCAACAGAATTTTCTTTCATAAATACCTCGATACTAAATATAGTTATTTTATTATTTTTCTATACAAAATAATACAATTCTGAATTAATTATAGCATATTTTTCAAATACCGTACTATTCAATTTTCAAAGAACAAACTTTATTATTTAGTTCGCAATATCATCAAATAATTACTCTTAGAAAAAACTATATTGCATATTATCTTCGCTCAATTTTAAATTGCATTTATTATCTGCAGTAACTTTTTCTATCTTTATTTTGTAAACTTCATCATAATAACCGCTTCGTATCTTCTCGCATATCTCTTTACTGGCTATAGTTTCTTTATTCCATTTAATAATTGATATAAAGTATGTTAAATCAACAATCGCTTCATAATCTCTACTATTCTTTGACTTTTTATTTCTTACGTGTTCAAGAATTTCTCTATCTAATATTAATTCAGTGTTTAAAGTATTGCTCATTTAATTCCCTTCTTTATTCATTAATTAAAATGGCATATCCCCATCATCTACTGCCATATTATATTCATCAAAATTCATTCCCCCAAAAACATCATTATTTTCAACAGAAGTATTTGAGTTACTATTATTATTTTTTGAAAGAAACTTTACTCCATTAAACATATCAGCCACTACTTCTGTGACATATCTCTTAGTTCCATCCTTTGCATCATAGGTCCTAACTGATATTCTCCCACTTATTGCAACTTGACTACCTTTAAGTGTATATTGAGCTGTATTCTCCGCTTGTTTTCCCCATAATACTACTGGTATAAAATCTGCTGTTTTTTCTTGAGTTTTACTGTTATAATTTTCAACTGCTAAAGTTATTGTTGTAACTGC
>NZ_JACOOP010000034.1:0-39851 GCF_014287725.1 Clostridium sp. NSJ-49
ACACTGCTTACATTGATACTTTTGTTTAGCCTGCTTATTCATACCAAACTTGTATAGTTTATCAGAATTACAGCGTGGGCATTTTATATTAGTTTTGCTCATTGTTCTTCTCTCCTTTTCGAAGGGGGTATTATTTAGTCTTGCAAACCTATTGTATTTCCTTGGGTTGAGAAGAGCAATGTTCATATAACTTAACAGATCGATTTATTTTTGAGGGGGAATATTATTAAATGGACGGTAGCCCGAGTGGGAACTTTATTCTTATTTTTATCTTAGTTATGGTTAATGCATTTTTCGCATCTGCTGAAATGGCAATCGTATCTATCAACAAAACCAAAATAACTTTATTAGCTGAAGATGGCGATAAAAAAGCCAAGCTTTTATTGGGTTTATTAAAAGAACCTAGTAATTTTTTAGCTACAATTCAAGTTGGTATTACTTTTGCAGGTTTCTTCGCATCTGCATCTGCTGCAACTTCAATATCATCTGGACTTGCTTATTTTTTATCTAGTCTAGGTGTGCCTTATAGCTCAAATATATCAGTATTATTAATTACTCTATTGATTTCTTATATAACATTAGTTCTCGGTGAATTGTTACCTAAACGAATAGCTCTGCAAAATGCTGAAAAAGTTGCTATGTTTACGGTAAAACCTATTATCTTTATTTCAAAGCTTACGAAACCATTCGTATGGTTCTTATCTGCATCAACTAATTTACTTTTAAAAATTTTAGGTATTAAAACTGATGGCATTGAAGAAAATGTATCAAGAGAAGAAATCAAGAGTTTAATTGAGCTTGGCGAGGAGCAAGGGGCTTTAAATGAAACTGAAAGAAATATGATTGATGGAATAATTCAATTTGATGATATATTAGCAAAAGAAGTTATGACACCAAGAACAGAAACATTCTGTCTTGAAGTTAAGTCAAGTATTAAAGATAATATAAATACTATTTTAGAAGAAAGCTACTCTAGAATTCCTATATATGACGATGATATTGACAATATAGTTGGTATATTATATATGAAAGATATCTTTTCTAATGTAGTTAATAAGGGAATTGAAAATTTATCTATAGAATCTATAATGAGAAAACCTTATATGGTGCCTGAAACAAAAAATATAGATGATTTGCTTAAAGAATTAAAATCAACAAAAAATCATATGGCTATATTAATTGATGAATATGGTGGTTTTTCTGGAATTGTTACTTTAGAAGACTTAATAGAAGAAGTTATAGGTGAAATTTCAGACGAATATGATGATAACTCTTCAAAAATTAAGAAGCTTGATGATAAAAATTATATAGTTGACGGACTTGTTACCATATCTGATGTAAATAAATATTTATCTCTTAATTTAGAATCTGAAATTATAGACACAGTTGGTGGACTAGTTCTTGAGAATCTAGGTGTAATTCCTAATGGTTATATAAATAAAGAAATAACCATAAACTCTATAATATTTAAAATTTTATCCCTAGATAATAAGAGAATTGATAAAGTTCAAATTACAATTGCATAAAAAATTAGAAGTTGTCTTTTTCTGACAACTTCTTTTTAATATCTTTCTTATATAATACTATTCTTAAACATTTGCAGTAAAATTATTATTAATAAAAATTTAAAAACCACAAAGCTTTAAACGATTTATATCGCTAAACCTTCGTGGTTAAGACATTTACCTACTTCTATTAACTTTCTATCTTGCAAACATTATGCTTACATATTAATTTTAAACCTGATATTACCATATGTCAATACTAATCTTCTTTAATTTTTAATCAATAAAGTTAACTAAATCATTTGTAGCATAGAAAGACTTATTACAGCACTTCCACAAAGTAATATAATATCACTTAAATGATATCTCTTATGAACAAAATAAAGCATTGCTATAGCTAAAATCATAAGAGGTAATGCTGTAAATCCTGCTATTCCTAATCCTGCAGTTACCTTCATACCTTCTATCATCATGCTTAACGATGTTGATATAAGCATTCCACATACTACAGGTAATATAAATTGTTTTACCATAATTAATGCCATTGAATCTTTTAATGCATCATAACCAAGTAACACTACTATTGCTACTATGCAGCAAGCTCCTACAGCTACTGACATTGCAAATATTGCTAAAAGCCATCCATATAATACTCCAATTAAGCTTCCACCTAAAATAAAACCTACACCCGCTGCTATCTTAACTAATATTGGTCCAGGAAGTGCATTTGCTATGGCTACAATTTTATTATAAAAATCTCCTGCATTCACCATTCCACTTTGCACAAAAATTCCATCTGCTACTGAAACGTAAGCTTCTCCACCACCAAAAGATGTAACTGTTGATATAGCAACATCTCCTGCAAAAGTTCCCATATTACCACCTTCTGGAGCTAAAATCATCAATAAAATAAATAATACAACTGGTATTGCTATAAATAACCCAATTGAAATATATGCTTGTTTGCTTATTTTAAACCTTGACTTTTCTTTTTTTAGTCTTTTCTTATTATCTCTTACTATGGCATAACAAGCTAAAATAGCCATAGCTACCATAAGTATCTTTGATATTATTCCACCACTAGTAACAAGTTCATTTTTCCCATTTATAAAGGCAAAAATTAAAGAAATGCTAGTTCCAATTATCATCGATTCTTTAGTTCCTATTAACCCTATAAAAAGTATCATAAAAAATGATATTATCATCAAATTTATAGTTGATATATCAAATACTATAAAACTTAATACACCTAAATCTCGTTCTAAAAATGATGAGATTAAATATCTTATCTCTTTCCCACCAGTTAAAGCAAATGCTACTATGCAAATCATTATATAGTACTTCTTTATACCTTCTTTTTCACCTGATTCAATTACTTTTAATATGTAACTTAGAAGTAAGTTAATTATAAATACAGATATTCCAACTGATGCAAATTCTATATAATGAGCAATCTTTTCACCTGCAATTGAAAAAAGTGTTAGAAGTACTAAAGTTAATATTACTCCTGGAAGTGTAACTGCATATGCTCCTAATATACTTCCTAGTCCCCCACCTCTTTCATATCCAGCAACTGCACCAAGCTTTACTGGAAGTGCTCCTGGCGTGATATTAGCTATTACTGTATGTTTTAAATAATCATCTTCATTAAACCATTCCTTATCTTCAACTATCTCTTTTTCAACTATCGGTATTAAAGCACTTCCACCACCAAAACCAATTACACCAATCTTAAAAAAAGATGTAAAAATACTTATTAACCTCTTTAACATTTTATCCCTCCTCTCTTCTACTAATAAATTCTCAATTCAAACTCATCCAATTATATTTTAATATATTTACTATTTTTAAAATTGCATAATATTAGGTTTTATTGTTAATATATTAGGAAATTACAGAATAAAAGTGCGAAGCACTTTGGTGAAAAGTTTGACTTCGTCAAAAGTGAAAAGTATAATTTTTTTCATACTTTTTCTATAATCACAGATAATGACGAATAATAAAAAAACAGATTAGCTTTTCTACATCAGCTAATCTGTCTCTATATTATCTATCATATTATTTTTCTTATGGAGCTTCCCCTTCAGGTGACATTTGATTATTATCAAAATTGTCACTATTGCCTAAATCTTCTCCTTGATTACTTCCATCATCAGTTATTGTTCCATCTCCGGTATTACTTTCATTAACTGGAGGTACAATATCTTCAGAAGGTTCTTCAGGCTGTATTACCTCTTCTTCAATAGGTTCATATATCTCTGGTGTATAGTAATCTTCCTCATAGTAATATTCTTCGTAATAATAACTTTCATCATAACTACTTCCAAATCCATCATATTCAAAATAAATACTTGGATCTTTTTCTGTAGATCTATTAAGTATAAAATCTGGCAAATAATCATTAAATATAAAATCATTTAATATTTCTGCATTTTCATACCTATCCATACTTATAACCCAACCTATACCATCAATCTTAACATCTTCTGAGAGTTCAGGAACTGGTATACTTAACTGTTCTGTAACTAGACTAGGGAATTTAAATACAGTATATGCTAAGTCAAGACACTCATAAAGATCTATATTTGTTCTAAGATAATCTAGCATCTTAGTTGCTATACCAAGATACTTAATAGGCTTAGTCTTCTGTAATTTTTCAGCAACTTTAAAAATGACTTCTCTTTGTCTTTCTGTTCTTTCGTAATCATCTCCAACACCTTTTCTTATTCTTGCATAAGATAAAGCTTGTTTACCATTGAGCGTTTGAAGTCCAGGCTCTTCTACAGTACAATCATTTCCTCCTGTTGCTTCACCAATATACTTATTTAATTCATTCAATTGATATTCCTGAACATCAATTTCTATTCCACCTATTTGATCTATAATAGCCTCAAATCCTACAAAATTTATCATTACATATTTTTCTATATTAATATCATAATTATATTTTATAGTCTCCATTACTAATTCAGGTCCACCTAAAGAAAATGATGCATTCATCTTATTTTCTCCATAACCTGGTATATATACTAACGCATCTCTATACAGTGAGGTTAACTTAATCTTTTTATTATTACTATCTAATGTTGCTATTATCATTGAATCAGATCTTTGATCCGCTGCATCAAAATCTATTCCATCAACACCTAATAATAAAACATTGGTAATACCTTCAACTGTCCTATATTCAACTGTTTCCTCGCTTTCAGCATTTTGAGTAACAGTAGGTTTTTCAATCTGCTTAGTAGGCCTATATATCTTACTTCTCACGTAAAAATATCCCGAAGCTATAAATACTATTAATAATAATAGTACTGAAAAAGCGCTTATTATAATCTTCTTTTTCTTACTTAACTTTCTTTTCTTTCTTCTATTACTATCCTTTGTTTCTTGTGAATCCAACTTACCCCACACCTCCATACTTCATATACCTTCCATTTTATACTAACTTCATATAAATAAACAATAAGTTTTTTAAAATTTCAAAATTAATTTACATAAGGGAATAAGTTATTCTACCACCTCATAAAAAAAGAGCTTCTGTAGACAAAATAAATTTTTAGTAAACCGAAAAAACATTTGCCTATACAAAATAAATAAAAGCCTACGACATGAATCTTATATCTGCCGTAGGCTTTCTTCTACTCTGTTCTTAAAGCTTCTACCGGATCTTTCTTAGATGCCACTTTTGCTGGTATTAATCCTGCTATAACAGTTAATAACATGCTTATAGCAATTAATATAATAGCGCCTGCTACTGGAAGTTTTGATACTCCTGAAATACCTGATACTGCCTTTATTATAGCATTTATAGGAATATTTAATAATATCGTTACTATTATTCCTATTGCACCTGCTCCAAATCCAACTATTACTGTTTCTGCATTAAATACTCTTGAAATATCCTTCTTAGATGCACCGATACTTCTAAGAATACCTATTTCCTTAGTTCTTTCAAGAACTGAGATATAAGTAATAATACCTATCATAATTGATGATACAACTAAAGAAATTGCTACGAATGCAATAAGTACATAGCTTATTATATCTATTATTGAAGTTACTGAAGACATCATAAGTCCTACCATATCGTTATAAGTAACAACGTACTCTTCTTCACCTGCATCTGTTTTTTCATTATTATATGCTGTAATTATATCTTCAATAGATTCTTTTGCTTCAAAGTCTTTAGCATAAATATTTATAGTTGAAGGATTATCTAAATCAACACATCCTAATAAAGATAGGTTTCCTTCATATGTTGCATCAGTTGCTTCTGCTTGCTGTTTCATAAGAGCTTGTAGTTCTTCTTGTGAAAGTGATGCTAAATAAGCCTTCTCTTCATCAGTTAAGGTAGACATATCTATAGCTGTCATATCATTATCTTCGCTATCTTCTACTACAAAAGCTTTTCCTGTAAATACATCTGTATCTGGATTTTCTTTTTGCTCTTTTACTATCTCGCTGTCATTTATACTATTAATAACATATTCAGTTAAGTCACTTGTATAACCTACTGCTGAGCTTATAGAAGTTGCTACTGCCTCTTCTGATGGTCTTACTATACCAACAACCTTTAACTCAAGGGCATCTTCAACAAGCTTTTTCATATAAACTGCATTTTCACTTTTATCTACCCAAGTGTTACCCTCTTTTTCATAGTAATCTGTATTTAAAACAAGCTTATAAGTTAAATTTAATAACTCATCAAAAGTATAGCTTACTACTTCTTGATTTTCTTCAACCTCTTCACCAGCCTGTATCTTTTTCATCTTAGCTTCTAATTCAGAAGAATCTAATAAGCCTATAGAATAAAGATTTACGTCACTGATTTCATTATTTTTATCTACTACTAATATTATTTCATCATAATTTTCTGGCCATTTTCCTGCAACCACATCATATTGTGATTCTAAAAGAGTCTGATTTCCTAAAAGTTCTGTCCATACATTAAAGCTTGATGCCATAGGCATTTGAGATGCTCCACCACCAAATCCAAGCTTATCATAAACAGTTGTTGGACTAACCTCAACAATACCATTAGATGTATCAGATTTATAAATATGAAGGTCTAAATCATATCCATACTGAATGACATTAGCATACTCGTCTATATTAGAATTTCCATTCTCTAAATACTCTCTAAATGATTTTAAATCATTTTTAGTAACTTGAGCACTCATAGACTCCATCATTCCACTCATTATATTATTGGAATAAACCTTGCCTTCTTCACGCTCTTCATCAGCTTTATTCTTATTCATCATACTTTCCATCATGCTACTCATATCTACAGTCTGACTTTCTATAGATATTGGGTAAGATGAAAGTGTATCTTCCTGAACCTTATTTATATAGTCCTTAACTCCGCTTGATAGTGATAATATTAAAGCTATACCTATAATACCAATACTTCCTGCAAAAGCAGTTAAAATAGTTCTTCCTTTTTTAGTCTTCAAGTTATTTAAACTTAAAGATAATGCAGTTCCAAATGACATTGAAGTTTTCTTTGCTTCTCTTTCACTTTTTTCTGTAGAAATTTTAATTTCTTCATCACTGCATGGGTTTGTGTCATCAATTATATTACCATCTCTAACTCTTACTATTCTGTTTGCATATTCTTCAGCAAGCTCAGGGTTATGAGTAACCATTATTATAAGCCTGTCCTTAGATATCTCCTTTAACAGTTCCATAATTTGAACGCTTGTTTCAGAGTCTAATGCTCCTGTAGGCTCGTCTGCTAATAATATATCCGGGTCATTTATAAGTGCTCTTGCTATAGCAACTCTCTGCATCTGTCCACCAGACATTTGGCTTGGCTTCTTGTGTAACTGCTTTCCAAGTCCTACTTTTTCAAGAGCTTCCTTTGCTTTCTGTCTTCTTTCTGTTTTAGAAACACCTGATAAAGTAAGTGCTAATTCAACATTAGATAATACAGTTTGGTGTGGAATTAAGTTATAGCTTTGAAATACAAAACCTATTGAGTGATTTCTATAAGTATCCCAATCCCTATCATTAAATTTCTTTGTAGACTTTCCATTAATTATTAAATCACCTTTATCATATTGATCAAGACCACCAATAATATTAAGCATAGTTGTTTTACCTGAACCACTTTGTCCTAAGATAGCAACAAATTCACTTTTTCTGAAATTTAAGCTTACACCATCTAAGGCGGTCTGCGTTAAATCTCCAGTTTTATAAACCTTATAAATGTTCTTTAACTGCAACATATATTACTACTCCTCCTGCTATTGTTCTTTCAATAAGCTTATATTAAGCCTCCAAAATAAACTGAAAATAAACTAATTTAACTTTTTTTTGTTATTCTTAAGTATTATTTACCACTTTTTTATACTCTTATTCTGTTTATCCTCGATTTATTTTTTTATGGTATAATTTTATAGTTATTATAAAATTGAGAAATATTCTTAGGAGGATTTTATGTTTCATATATTAATTGTTGAAGATGATAAAAATGCAAGAAAGCTTATGGATGCTATTATTTCCAATGATGGTTATAAAACTTATACTGCTGAAAATGGCAGAGAAGCTCTTGAGGTTTTTGATAAAGAACATATCGATTTAGTAGTTTTAGACATTATGATGCCAGAGATGGATGGATACGAACTTACTGATACATTACGTTCATGTAACAATAATATTCCGATACTTATGGTATCAGCTAAACAGCTTCCTGAAGATAAAAAGAAAGGCTTCTTAGTTGGAACTGATGATTATATGACCAAGCCTATTGATGAAGAAGAAATGCTACTTAGAATTAAAGCTCTCTTAAGACGTTCAATGATAATAAATGAGAGAAAGCTTAGAGTTGGCAATGTAGTTTTAGATTATGATACCCTTACAGTAAGCCGTAATGATGATATTAAAATATTGCCTCAAAAGGAATTTCAATTATTATATAAGCTGCTTTCTTATCCAAATAAAATTTTCACTAGACTTCAGCTTATGGATGAAATATGGGGCTTAGAATCAGAAACCTGTGCAAATACATTAAATGTACATATAAATAGACTTCGTAAAAAATTTGAAGACTATCCTGAATTTGAGCTTGTTGCTGTAAGAGGATTAGGATATAAGGCGGTAAAGTATGAAGAGAAATAAAAAACACTGTAATAAGAGATTTAACGGGCTTACTATCCTGCTGACAGGCGTAGTTTTTATAATAATAGTAAGCACTATGTGTATAGTTGCGTTGATTGGAAGCTTTTTATATAATAATCAACTATTTAGAGAACCTCAACATCCACCATTTCTTCGTATTTTATTATTTATAGCGCTTTTAAGTACAATAATAGGGTGTACATTAACATTAATATTTGGAGAAATTCCATTAAAGCCAATAAATAAATTGATTGATGCCACTGAAGAATTATCTAATGGAAACTTTGATGTAAGAATTAACTTTGATTATCCTAAAGTTTTGAATAATCTCTCTATAAGCTTTAATAATATGGCCTCGGAGCTTGGAAGTGCTAAAATATTAAGAAATGACTTTGTAAATAATTTTTCTCATGAATTTAAAACACCAATAGTATCTCTTAGAGGCTTTGCAAAGCTTCTTAAAAACGATAATCTTCCAAAAGAAGTTCGTGATGAATATTTAGATATAATAATAAGTGAATCAGATAGACTTGCAACTCTTGCTACTAATATATTAAACCTATCAAATATTGAAAATACAAATATAATATCTGATCAGCATGACTTTGACCTAGCTGAACAAATAAGACATTCAATACTTATGCTTGAATCAAAATGGTCAGATAAAAATATTAATATGAATATAGATTTAGATGAAACTAGTTACTATGGAAATGAAGAACTTCTAAAGCAGGTATGGGTTAACTTAATTGATAATGCTATAAAATTTACTCCAAACAATGGCGATGTAAAAATTGAATTAATGTCTTTTGAAGATAGTGTTATCTTTAAAGTTAAAGACACAGGTATAGGCATGACTCAAGATGTAAAAGCTCATATTTTCGATAAATTTTATCAAGGTGATACATCCCATACAACTGAAGGCAACGGCTTAGGTTTGACTATGGTAAAGAAAATAGTAGAGCTTCATAATGGTAATATAGATGTAAAAAGTCATCCAAACAAAGGTACAATAATAAAAGTCGTATTTCCAATTTAAATAAAGTGTGAGCATATCTCACACTTTATCACCATCATTCTCTTCCTTCAAGGACAATAATACCTTTGTAATAATTTCAAGCTCTTCCCTAGAAAGATTATCAAAATCATCTAATCTTTCTTTAATCTCTTCAATAGCTTCATATTTGTAATCACCTTTATTTCTCTCTCTATCTTTTCTTAAAAAATATGTAGATATAGTTCCTGTCAATAAACCCATAAAAGTTACTCCTGTAATCATAAGAATAACTGCTACTATCCTTCCTAAATCTGAAGTAGGGGCAATATCCCCATATCCTACAGTAGTTGTAGTTACAAAGCTCCACCAAAGAGCATCCTTAAATCTTATATTTTCAAAGATAGATATAAATGCTGCACAAGAGAAAATCAAAGTAATAGTTATTAAAAGTACATAATTAAAATAATTAGTCCTAAGAACAACTCTTACTTTTTTGACAATATTATTTATAAAGACCGTTGCCTTTAAAGCCTTAAGCGCCTTTAAAAATTCAGTAACTCTTAAAAATCTAAATATTCTAAGAGCCATAAATAATGAATTAAAAGGTATTATGGTTATCAAATCTATCTTATTATTTTTAATAAAACTCCACTTATTTTCACTTTTTATTAATCTTGTAAAATAATCTAAAAGAAAAAGTATATATATTCCGTTGTCTATGATTGTTATAATCCTATCCATCTCACTAGATAACGTCATAGTTAATTGTATTATAGTTATAGTTACAACTACTAAAGCTAAAATCATCATAAAGAGTTCATATAAAAACCTCTGTGATTTTGTCTCCATAATATCAGCTCCTCTATTGTAAGTATATCCAAATAAAAAAGTGTAAATCAAAAGTTATTCTCTTCTTCCAATTTGTATCATTTTCCTTGATATTCCATAAGTTGTATTATAAAATCAAATTATCCCCCTATAGGGGATTTTAAAAAGAGAGGCTATACTATGATTCAATTAAATCCAAGTAAAACATTATATAAACCATCATATCTAAATGAAATAAAATCCATATTAATTCTAGCTATACCAGTTATAATAGAAAATATACTTCAAGTGCTCCTTGGTACTACTGATACCTTGTTTGCCGGTAAGCTTCATCCTAATGCTATAGCTGGAATAGGAGCTACTAACCTGATAAATAATATTTATATTGCCTTCTTTACAGCTATAGGTGTTGGAACTACCGCAATAGTTTCAAGAAATATAGGATTAAAAAATAAAGAAAAAGCAATTGAAACTGTTAAACAAGCTATTATCCTTACTACAGGAATTAGTTTAATTATAGGGCTTATAAGCTTCTTATTTGCTAAACCTATTTTAATAACCTTAGGAGCAACTTCCGATATCCTTGAATATGCATTGCCATATTTTATAGTTGTGGCAGTTCCATGTATATTTTTAAGTCTATCATTAATATTATCAAGTTCACTAAGGGCAACTGGTAATACTAAAACACCTATGATAGCATCAATAGTAGCCAATGTTATAAATATTATTTTGAATTATATTTTAATTTTTGGGATATTTGATTTTAAATGACTAGGAATAATTGGAGCTGGATTAGCAACAACTATATCTCGTGTGATAACAGTTAGTATACTTCTATTTAGTCTTTGTAAAGGTAAAACGACTTTAAAATTAAAGCTATTTGATAAATGGATCATTGATAAAGGTTTAATACTATCAATAAGTAAAATTGGTGTTCCTGCAGGAATTGAAAAACTAATAATGAGATTTGGACAACTTGCCTATGGTTCATTAATTATATCACTAGGGACTTCTTCATATGTAGCACATAATATAGCTGGAACTATTGAAAGTTATTCATACCTTCCAGCTATGGGGTTTGGAGTTGCTGCAACTACTTTAATAGGAAGTCAATTAGGTGCTGATAATCCTAAATTTGCTAAGAGATATGGTCTTTTATGTAACCTTCTTTCAACTATAGTAATGATCATAATAGGCAGTATATTTTTTATAGCAGCTCCTTCATTAGCAAAAATGTTTACTGACGATTTGGAAGTTCAAAACTTAGTTGTAACAGTATTAAGAATAATCGCCATATTTCAACCATTTTTATCTATTACATTAGTAATTAGCAGTGCACTTCAAGGAGCTGGTGACACTAAATTACCTATGTACTCAACATTAATAGGTATATGGGGAATAAGAGTATTATTTGGATATATATTTGCCGTTAAATTTAATTTAGGATTAGTTGGTATATGGTTAGCATATTCCCTTGATATAGTAGTTCGAAGTATAATACTATTAAGTAGATTTTTAAAAGGAAAGTGGGATGAAATTAAAATTTCCTAAAATGAAAGGAGTTGCAATATGAATACTCATGACCATAAGCATCCAAATCAAAAACAAATAATAAATAGAATGTCCAGAATAATAGGTCATACTGAAGCTATAAAAAGAATGTGTATTGAAGAAAAAGATTGCACTGAAATATTAATTCAAATAGCAGCAGTTAAATCCGCATTAAATAATGTAGGAAAGATATTATTACAAGACCATATAAATCATTGTATAATTGATGCTGCTAAAAATGATGATGAAGAAGCTATTGAAAAATTAAATACTGCAATAGATAGATTTCTTAAATAAAAAACAAATAATACCTCAGTGGTTTTAAAATATAATCCACTGAGGTATTTCATATCTTACTTTATTTTAAACTTTCCATCTACGTTTATTACTCTTACGCCTAAAGCACTCATTAACTTTTCCATGCTCTTTACTTGATTTACATATTTGATATTATTCTTAGCTACTAACTTCCCTACCATCTCTTTTATAGCTATTTTATCTTCTCCAGTTAAAAATAACTCTCTTTTTATATAAGCTTTATTAATATAAGTTATAGTAGTCCATATCTGTTCATCAGTTATATTGTTTATGTTCATAAAAACTCTTGTAAAGCTCTTCTGAACTTATTTCATTAATTTCATTTATGTTTAATTCCATTTATCAACCTGATTCTTAAAGGAATTATATAATAATTTCTAATTCATGTCATTTTTCTTATACTTTTAATCACTTTATATAAATAAAAAAGGTTGTAGTTTAAACTACAACCTATAATAATCTAAAATTATCTTCTATTTTGTTCTTTTTTAGCTCTTCTACAAGATATACATCTTGTTGGCTCATTTGTAAATCCTTTTTCTTTGTAGAATTCTTGTTCTCCTACTGAAAATACGAATTCACTTCCACAATCTCTACATTTTAATGTTTTATCTGTCATAAATATTCCTCCTAAAATTAAAGATTCTAAATTGATATAATAATCTCTAATCTCCGAGAAACTATTTACCTAAATGAAACTTTTTTTGTTAGCAACTTTGCTACTCATTTATAATAACATAGTACTCATTCAGTTACAACCTTTTTTATTTATTTTTTATAAATATTTTAAATTCAAACAATATTTTCCATAAAATAGTGCATTTGCGTTTATTTTTCTATATTTATTTACTATCATTTCCTATATTGGCTTAATTTAATAAAATAATTAATCTACGTAATTTATCCTTCATACCCTCAACTTCATTTAACATTTTCTTTGAAGGTATAAGTTCAATAACTTATTTACTTTATTCTTATAGTTTCTTAAATAAACCTGCATTGTTTATGTTCAACATAACAAAAATACTCACATAAAAAATAGCCCCCAAGTAATACAACTTAAGATTTTCAAATTTATTTTATAAGTTTAATTGAACTTTCCTACGTATGATGTGCTTCATTCTAAAAAAGATGTAGAAATTATAAAGATTTAAAATTCACTATAAGTATTGATTAAAGTTAAAATAAGTTTATTTCAATAGCATCCTTTGGTAATTGTCGTACATGCTCTAAAAACGCTCTAGCATTTCTTCCTTCTAAAGAATTATATTCATATCCTAATTCCTTACCTACAAAAATTGCAGTCTCTTTAAATAAATCGCACATTCTCATTACACTGTCCCAAGCCTCTTCAATATTTCCGCCAAAATACGTTGCAAGATATGACTCCCAGTCGCTTTTATCCAACCACTTATACATATACTTTGCTGATTTCCCAACACTCACTGAAAAATCTGTAATAATACCAACCTTCCAAGAAAACATCTTCTCTAATTCTTTTCTTACAATAAGATTAGCCATGTCCTGTACATATGGAATCTCTTGCCTCCATAATCCTTTAGCAATATTATTTGAACACCACCAAAATTCATTACATGTGGCAATGTATTCTTCTTCAGTTGGCTTTTTTACATAATAGTCTTCATCAGTAGCTTCAGGAATTTGTGGCAAAATATTATCCTTATCCAACAATATCTTACATAGCTTATCACTTAAAATATTTTCTCTAGCACTTTCGATGGTTTCCACGTGTAAATCAATTCTATTTCCATCAGCAAACTGCATAAGCCAGCCATAGGATTTTTCCTTATCACTAGGATAATACGGAGATTCATCTGGGTATTGCATATACAGTATTTCCCCAAAATTTTTAATCCAATTTTTATCTTCAATAAAACTCCTAGTTTCATCTACTACATATACAATATCATAATCTTGAAAAATATCTCTTGGAACATTTTTATTAGTTCTAGAACCATTCATATATACAGCGTGTATTCTCTCATCTTTTTCAGCAACACTTAATAATAGCTCATACATCTCTTTTTCATTACGCATTTATAATCCCCCAATAAATTCTCATTTAATTGCTAGTATCATCACCGATTAAACTTTCATTTACCTAAACTAATTGGTAATTTATACATATAATTATATGTTTCTTTATTTATTATATAAATAATATATATCTCATGATAACTGCTACTAATATCGTCAATAAACCTGCACCTATTGCTAATAAAAATTTCTGATATGGTCTTTTCCCATACTCCTGATTCTTTTCAAGCTCATTCATATTCTTTCCTTCAAAAAAGGCAAGAATTTCTCGATATGTTTGGATATTAAAATTCTTTTTATACTTTTCAACTCGGATTGCATAATATATTGCACCTATTGCAATCAACCCCAAAATTCCAGCTCCAACATATCCCATGAATCGTAGAAGTGGAACAGGTAATAAAATAGTACTCAATAACAATATACTAAATATATTACTATCATGTTTAAATCCATCAATGTCTTCTGTTTTAATTTTTTCTTTCATTTCTTCAAGGTCTCCTTTAATTAATATGTCAAGAGAGACATTAAAAAGAGAGCTTAGTAATAATAAACTTTTCACATCAGGATAGCTCTTATTATTTTCCCAATTTGATATAGTTTGACGAGATACAAATATCTTTTCAGCTAACTCATCCTGTGAAAGCTTCATTTCTGATCTATATTTTTTTATTTGTTTTCCAATCTCCATACAATGTCCTCCTGCACTATTAATCTATAACCTTTAATGAATTTTCACCATCAAAAGTGTTTGATATTACCTATTTTTCGCATGTCAAAAGTATTTGACACCCTGTAAATGCCTAGTTTTCCTATATTTAAGATAATTATCATTATATTTATTGTATCATGTAATTCTTCTATAATTTAGCATTTCCAATTTATCTTAGCTGGATTAGGCTCATCCTTTATAGAAATTTTACGCAAATCCTCTTCCATCTTTTTGCACTCTCTTGCTGCAATTTCATCATAAACTTCTATATTCTCACTTGTTCCAATAGATGAATATGCTATGGCCGCAGAACCATAAAACGCAAGTCCTAATGAACTTGTTATAGTATTAATTGTTGTCGTTGTTGCTCCAATTGCTCTTGCCGCAGCCTGTGCAGCTGGATTCCCCTCTACCTCTCTAGCAGCTATTTGAACTTCTTTGATAATTTTCTTTGCTTCTGCTAATTTTATATTTCCTTCTAACCATTCATCAACTGCATTCAATGCATTTTTCAACCTATAATCTTCAGGATAATCCTTTTCATAAATAGGTAAAATATGCTCCCTTGCATATTTATTACACCATTTTACAATTGTATTTTTGCTTTGTGTTTCTATTAATCTCATAAGAGAAATAATATATGGTGAATCAGCTTTGCCTAACATTTTTCGTACTTTACTCATAATAACTCCTTTTTTTATATACTTTTGTATTTAACTCTGCTCTATAACTTATACTTTATTTAACTTAGTTAAACTCTTAATCTCATCTTTAAACTGAAATTACTCTCTTTTAATAATTTCATTTGTTATTAATGCTCTTGCAATATACATCGCTTCTATAAGTGGTGAAAATTTCTTAAACTGGGTACTTCCTTCATCATACTTACTTTGAGCCTTCTCTGTTTTATTAATAATTGAAATCACCGGTGGTAATGCTTTTTCTAAATCATCTACGATATATTCCTTTATGCTTCCGTCATTTTCTATTAAGCATTTAGAGATTTTCAATGCTTTAATTCTATTTCTCAAAAGGGAGAACTGCGACGTACCTTCTCTAAATTTTGGTTGTATCTTTTCACATGTACTGATTGTTGAAGATATAATTTTTAATGCATTCTCTAGCTCTTCTTGTGAATAACTTTTCATATAATGCTCCTTTTTAGGCTTCTATTTATCAACCTTATTCTTAAAGAAATTATATAATACTTTCTAATTCATGTCATTTTTCTTATGCTTTAATAACTTTATATAATCAAAAAAGGTTGTAGTTTAAACTACAACCTATAACAATCTAAAATTATCTTCTAAAAACTCATTATAGCTATTTACTATCTTTCTCATAGATGCAACTTTAACTTTTGGTAATGATTTTATAATTATATTTTTCATACCTTTATCTCCTTTTAAATTAGAAATATAGCTTCTTAACCTTAAAAGTTTATATTCCTCTTCTTTTATAATATCCAATATTTCTTTTTCTTTAGATACTAGTATATTTTCAATTTCTTTAGGTTCATCTATTACTTTCTTTATTTCATTTATTGATAAACCCATTTGCTTCAATGTTATTATTTCATGCAATTTAGGCAATTGCTCTGTTGTATAATATCTATACTTTGTAACTTCATCTACATATCCTGGCTTTAATAAGCCTACATCTTCGTAATATCTTAATGTCTTTGTGGTTACCTTATTAATTTTTGAAAAAACTCCTATTGAAAACATCTTATCACCTGCGCATTTGATTTAATAACTTAAGTTTAATCCTTCCCCTTAGGTTAAAGTCAATATTTATTTTTTACTTTAGCTAACTCTTCAAGCTATAATCAAAAAGGAGCTGTACACTAATTATTTAATGCACAACTCCATATATAGTCTTCTATATGACAAATGATTTATTCTTTATTTTTTCTATTTTTAACTAAAGCTAATAATGCCGTTAATCCTAATCCTAATGTGCCCATTATAGATGTATCACCTGTATTAGGATTTACAACAGTTCCACCTTGATTAGTTACATTTCCAATTGTGTTGCTTCCGCTTTCACTTGGATTAGTTTCATTTATACCTGTGTTGTTTTCACTTCCTCCTAGGTTAGTTCCGTTTTCACCTGTATTGTTTTCAGTTCCACCTGGATTAGTTCCGTTTCCACCTGTGTTGTTTTCACTTCCTCCTGGATTAGTTCCGTTTCCACCTGTGTTGTCTCCACTTCCTCCTGGATTAGTTCCGTTTCCGCCTGTGTTGTCTCCACTTCCACCTGGATTATTTCCGTTTTCGCCTGTGTTGTCTCCACTTCCATCTGGATTATTTCCGTTTCCGCCTGTGTTGTCATCGCTTCCACCTGGATTATTTCCGCCTGTGTTGTCATCGCTTCCACCTGGATTATTTCCGTTTCCGCCTGTGTTGTCATCGCTTCCACCTGGATTATTTCCATTTCCGCCTGGATTTTCAATACTTCCATCTGGTCTTATAACACTTCCATCTAAGTTTTCAATACTTCCATCTGGTTTTACAACACCTCCATCTTCTGGTGTCATATCATCTCCATTTGGTAATACTACCATACTTCCATCTGGTACATTAACGCTTCCGTCTGCATTTACTGTTGGTGCTCCACCATTACCATTTGGTGTAACAACAGTTCCTCCTGGAACTATTATTGAATGATCAGCTCCTCTATCTGTAACTATAGTCCCATCTGGCAGTAATACATGTCCTCCAGTTGGTAATGTTACATTTCCAAATTCATCAACAGTTGGAATTTCGCCGTATATATCTGGATGTATAAGCGGCTTAACCATTACGTCGTCAGGTGTTCCTACTTGTCCATCTGGTCCTGGAACTACAACTGTTCCATTTGCTTTAATCTCTACTTCACTTGCTGTAGTAACATTTCCATTATTGCTTACTGAGCTTCCACTTGGTGGTGTTGTATCATATCCATTTGCTAAAACTACCATACTACCTTCTGGTACATTAACGCTTCCGTCTGCGTTTACTGTTGGTGCACCACCATTACCATTTGGTGTAATAACAGTCCCCCCTGGAACTATTATTGAATGATCATTCCCAATATCTTCAACTATAGTACCATTTTGCAGGTATACCTTTCCTCCAGTTGGTAATGTTACATTTCCAAACTGATCAATATCTGGAGCTTGTCCATATGTTCCTGGCACAATAAATACATCGTCAGGTGTTCCTAATTGGCCATCCTCTCCTGCAACTCTAACTATTCCACCTTGTTCAACAACTACTTTATTTTGTAAGTTAGCGCTTACATTTTTAATTAATAAGCTTTCATCACTAACATCTTCAATTATTGATATTTGTTCGTCAACTTCTGGAACTATAAATGTTTCCTCATTATTTATAGATACCTCATTTTGTAAGTCAGCATTTATTTCTTGAGTTAATAGGCTTTCATCTTTAACATCTGCAAATGTTGTTAACCCCATATTACTCATTGTTACCGCACCTGTTAATACTAAAATACTTGCTTTCTTTTTCATAATTTACTCCTTTTCTCCAACTTTCGACATATTCATTTAGATTCTAGCAACTAAAAGCATTTTTTCAATAATAAATTGTTTTTTATTCATATTTTTATTAAAACTATGCATTAAATGAAAAAAAAATCTATAATATGAAAAATAGTTTTTGTAAAATATTTAATTTGATACCTTTGTATACGATACAACAGATAGCGTTATAACAACTAGGACAGACGTTCCACGTACTTTACCAAACGTAACTGGACTTTATGATATAACTTACTATCCAATTCCATTAATTAATCAAGTTCCAGATGAAGCTACCTTTGAGCTAATAAAAGCTGAAAATAAAGCAATTATGGACAAGGTAGAAGAAGATATAAAAATGGAACATTAACAAAACATAAAGCAGCTGATGGACAATTTTATGGTACTGTTCCAGATGATGCTTTAGGTGTTGAAAAGAAAATATATATTAATACTAATGTTAAAGGAACACATTCATTAGCTTCATATGTTCCAGCTGGTGAAATAGCAACTGTAACATTAAATGATGAAGCTTTAAAATACGCTAAGCAAGGGAAAATTAAACTTAGCGTAGGTATGACTATGGTTGATGCAGAAGATTATCATTATAATCATAGCAACGAAAATCGTATGCCGTATTTAGGAAAAACTTTCTCTATTAGTGAAAGCGAAACTAAAGTAGGTACACCTTTTGGAGGAATGGTCTTTATAGAAATAGCTGAATCTGTTCCTTTAGGCACAAATATTGAGGTAGATATTAAAGGGGTAGTTGATACACCATATTATGATTTAGGTAAAACAACAGCTGAAGAATGGAAAGTTGCAAAAGATGCACCAGGTATATTTGCTGAAATAAGAACTCCTTATTTAAGATTTATACTTCCGGCTAAATTTATTCGTCATATTGAAGATCCTCAAAAAGCATCAGAGTTTTGGACAAATGTAACTGCCTTAAGTGCCAATGCAATTGGCCTTGAAAACAGAACAACACCAATGACTCTTACTTTTGACCAATATATAACCGTTGGTATAGCATATGCAAATGTATGGAGCTGGTCATGTAATTTACCACCAGAATGGTCAAAAGATGCATTTGATTATGATGGTCTAGTGAAAAATGGAAGTTGGGGAATAATACATGAAATAAATCACCATTATCAAAGAAGATATAATTCATATTCTGATGAATGGGGCCTTGGAACTGATTTTACTGAAATAACTAATAATGCTTTAAGTGCTGCATCATATATTTTATATACTAATATAGCAGCTTCTAGAAGTGAAGAGGGAACTTATGATTGGAATAAGGTTGCAGATCCATATAGTAGTTTAAAACAGCAAATATTTGAAGGTGTTAAGTACTATCCAGGTGTACCGAATATAGGTAACTTTATGTTTAGTACATTTGCTCATGAAATTGGACCAATAAACTATGTTAATGTTATTAAATCAACTTATGAGGGAGGAACCTTTAACGGAATATATATTCCACCATATGATTATAAGCTTGAAAGTCAAGGCGGACTGAAGAGAGATGATAGATATGATGATATGGCATATAGATTTTGTGTGGCTGGTGGACGTGATTATACATGGTATATACAAAATGAATTACGTTGGCCATTGAAACAACAAACGATTGATGCGATAAAAGCCCTTAAATATGAGGAATTTATTCCAGTGCAAAGTGTATATGCAATGGGGGAAGTAGGCAGAGAAACAGGTAGACCATTCTATATTCCATCTAGTGGTTATACATTTGACTTCCAAAAAAGTTTAGTTTCACCTGGTAATGTAACTGTGATAGATGTATCACAGCCAAAGTACGGAGCTTTAAACTTAAGACCTGATGGTAAATATGATTATTTAGCTAGTAAATCAATGCCTGAAAATGCATTAGATGAATTTGTATTAACAGTTAGAGTTGAAAAAGATGGAATATCTCATGATACTAAATTAAACTGTACTATAGCTCTAGATTATAATTCTAGTATTGTAGAGCATTTCGATATACTTAAATGGGATATTTACGAAGCCTTAGATGCTTTAAAGACAGGCACTCCATACGGAACTTCAACATCAACTGGAATGAAAATTGATGCAGCAGAAGGTGATAAATTATCTAGAAGCACCGGATATTTTATGGTAGATGAAGATGGAGAGTATGAATTCCAAGCTTTCGGGGATGATAGAGCTGCTTTTCAATTACATTAAAATAATAAAACAACATTACAATCTGTAGCTAACGCTTATGCAAAGACTGCTGAAGATGCATTTAATCTTTCTCAACAACTTGATGATCAAGGCAGACCTAAATCAACTAGCTTTACAGTAAAATTAGAAGCTAATAAAGCTTATCCATATACATTAGTAGCTAAAAATACTGGAGGTATAGGCTGGGCTGATGTAAATATTAGAAAAACTTCAGGAGATACTAGTTGGAAATCAATAACTAAGGTCTATTGCAACTTAGATGATGTAGGTAAAATTACAGATAAAAACTTCATAATGCCAGACCCTGAGTATATTAGACCATCAACATTAGCAACAGCAGATGAAACTTTATTAAAAGGATTAACAGTTATTAGTACTCCACAAGGAGTTGTTCCTAATAATGATCTAAACTCTCATAATGAAGGTATTAAAGAAAATATAGTTGACGGAGATATATCTACATATTTCCACTCATCTTATGATGATTCTAATAGAACACCTTTCCCACATGAGTATATAATTGATTTAGGTGAAGAAAAATCTTTTAATAATCTAGAAATATATACACGTCAATATGACCAAGTTGGTGTAATAGGAGATTATGAAATATTTATAGCAGATGAGTATAATGGAGATAAAACTGTTTGGACGCAGATACATGAAGATAAAACAAGAAAAGACAATTCAATTGCCCCTGCAGACATAAAAATATCATTACCAGAAACAAAAGCTAAATATTTAAAAATTAGAGCTTTAAATAATAGAGATGGCCGTAATATAACAATAGTTTCAGAGGTAAAGTTATCAAATAAAACAAATGTAAAAAATGTAATAGCTCAGGACTCTAGCTTTATACAATATGAAGGAGATTGGAAGAAACATTCTAATGGAGCCTTTGTAAATGGTGCAACATACAACACAACTACTGGTTACTTTATGTATTGTTTTGAAGGAAATGAAAGTAATATATATGTAGTTAAAGATGTTGAAGTAGAAATTAGAGTCGATGGTGGTAAGTGGGAAAAAGTTAAATTAACAGGATCACTAAGAGAACCTTCAATTACATTAAATATGCCAAACGAAGGTAAGCATGTAATAGAAGTTCGTGCTATAAACGAAGAAATAGCTCTTAATATGATATCTACAGATGGTACTTTCTATAAAGGAAAAGCTCCTGCTAAATCAAATCCACCAGTTATACATGGTGCTAATAATATAACAATAGGAGTTGGACAAGTTGCTACCTTCGATAAGATGAAGGACGTTAGCTACACTGATGATATTGATACAACTGGATTACAGATAAATGTAACTGGAGAATTAGGTGAGCCTACTCCAGGAACAAATAAAGATTATACATTAACTTATACTGTAACTGATAATGATAGAAACACTACAACTGTAGATAGAATAGTAACAGTAACAAATCAATTCCCAGTAATAACTGTATTAGATGACATAGTAATAAACGAAGGTGAAGGTACTGGATTTGATTTTGCTAATGGAATAACTGTAACTGATTTAGAAGATGGCGATTTAATGCATTTACTAAAATTACCTACAATGGACTTAAGTATCTTAACTGAAGGAAATTATTCAGTAAAATATGAAGTAACAGATAGTGATAATAATACTACTGTAGTCGAAAGAAACATAATAGTATTATCAAATAAAGTTAATGATGAAACAAAACCTGGAGGAACTCCTGATGTACCAAATACTCCTGATGTTCCAACAGAAAAACCTGATGGAACTCCTGATGTACCAAGTACTCCTGATGCTCCAGCGGAAAAACCTGATGGAACTCCTGATGTACCAAGTACTCCTGATGTTCCAGCAGAAAAACCTGATGGAACTCCTGATGTACCAAGTACTCCTGATTCTCCAGCGGAAAAACCTGATGGAACTCCTGATGTACCAAGTACTCCTGATGTTCCAGCGGAAAAACCTGATGGAACTCCTAATGTACCAAGCACTCCTGATTCTCCAGCAGAAAAACCTGATGGAACTCCTGATGTACCAAGTACTCCTGATGCTCCAGTAGAAAAACCTGATGGAACTCCTGATGTACCAAGTACTCCTGATGCTCCAGCAGAAAAACCTGAATTAACCACAGTAATATCTGAAGTGCCAGAAACTACTGTGAAAAATCCTGAAGAAATACTTGATGCTCTGGTATTAGTGGAATCTTCCGAAGAAATCTCTGAAGTTAATCCAGAAATTCTAGTAACTTCTGAAGATACAAATAGTAATAATGAATCATATAATGATGAGACTAATAAAACTCTAGGAAAGTCCTTTGCAATAAGAAATGTATCATCAAACTATATAGTTATTTTATGGTCATTACTATTAGTAGCATTAGTATTAATTTTTAAAAAAATAAAATTTAAAGGTTCTAAATAAAATATAAAAAGGAATTGGACACATAATCCAATTCCTTTTTCATACTTACGACAAACTACCATAAGTCTAAAGATTGTAGTTTAAACTCCAATAAAATTAGAATATAGGCTTGCTAGCTTTTTATATTTTTTATTTTAGCATATAATATAATAAATATGTTTTCATAACTTTTAAGGAGGAAAGTAAATGTTCAAATTTTTAACTATTTTAATTCACCTTATAAACTTTTTTACTATAGTTTATATGGTATTTAAAGAAAAACGTCCTGCTAATAGTATTATTGCCTGGACTCTAATTTTATATTTAGCACCTTTTATTGGCTTTATTGCATTTTTACTAGTAGGTAGACGATTAAATAATGCTAATATGTTTGGAGTAAAAGATTCAGAACTTAAAATATTTAACATATATAATGACTATATTAAAGAAAGAGAGTTATTTAAAAGCACTAATAAAAACTTAAAAAATTTAGATATGATTATGTCTCTAGAAGCTATTGAATTTTCTCCTTATAGAGATGATAACAATATAGAACTATTCTCAGACGGAAAAATATTTTTTGAAGAATTATTAGAAAGTTTAAAAAAGGCAAAAAAAAGTATAAATATTGAATTTTACATATTTAAAAGTGATGATATAGGTTCTAAAATTTTAAATATTTTAGAAGAAAAAGCTCGTGCTGGTGTAGAAGTGAGATTTCTTTATGATTCTGTAGGAAGTAGGTCTCTTAATAAAACTCGACTTAAACCATTAATTGATGCCGGATGTAAAATTGGTGAATTTTTCCCTTCTTGGTTAAAAATCATTAATCTAAATATGAACTTTAGAAATCACAGAAAAATAGTAGTTATAGATAACACTATCGGCTTTGTTGGCGGATTTAATGTTGGTGATGAGTATTTAGGAAAAGATAAAAAGTTTGGTTACTGGAGAGATACTCATATAAAATTTGAAGGCTCTGCAGTAAAAGATTTAAATTTAAGATTTCTAGCAGACTGGAGATATGCAACTAAAGAAGTAGTTGATTTAGAAAAGATACTTATTTTTGATGAATCCAACTTAAAACCTGCTAATGATGGTATGCAAATACTATCAAGCGGACCTAACTTAAGTGATAATTATGAAATCAAATTAGGTTATTTAAAAATGATTCAAAAAGCAAAAGACTATATTTATATTCAATCTCCTTATTTAATCATAGATAAAAGTATTTCAGATAGTTTAAAACTTGCTGCTTTATCTGGTGTTGATGTAAGAATAATGATTCCTGGAAAAGGAGATCACCCTTTTGTTTACTGGGCAAATCTTTTTTATGCTGGTGAATTATTAGATTCTAATGTAAAAATATATCATTACGATAAAAATGCCTTTCTTCATGCAAAGACAGTGGTAATTGATGATGAGATATGCTCAGTTGGAACTGCTAACATGGATACAAGAAGCTTTGAGTTAAACTTTGAAGTTAATGCATTTATTTACTCCGAAAAAATTGCTAAAGAGCAAAAACAAGAATTTAAAAAGGACATATTAAAATCAACTCAACTAACTTTAGAAGCTTATAATAATAGAGGTAGATCTGCAAAAATTAAAGAATCTTTTTCAAAATTATTTTCATCTGTATTATAAATTTCTCTTAATATAAAAATACACTTTATTCTCTAATTACTTTTATATAAAAAACTACAATTATTATATGGACTAATTATTAATATTTAATGATTAGTCCATATTCTTATAATCTATATTTATTTGAACTATACTATATTATTAAAATTAACAGAAATTTTCTCTACTATTTCTTTACTATTATCATTCATTCCTACTATATTAACTTTAATATCGTTCTTTGTAAATTTCATTATAACTTTATCTATTGCATCTACCGCTGATTCATCATAAATATTGGCATTAGAAAAATCTATATTTACTTCTTCTACTTTTTCATGATAATCAAATTTATCTATAAAATCTGTAGTTGCAGCAAAAAATAGCGGCCCTTTTACGCTATATTTAATCTTATTACATTCTACAACCTTCTCAACTTGAACGTTTGATGTTTTTGAAGTAAAAAATACAGAGCTTAATATTATTCCTACAATAACTCCATAAGCTAAATTATTTGTAAGCAAAACTATTATAACTGTAGTTATCATTACAATAGTGTCAGGTATTGGTACCTTTCCTAAGGTTCTTAATGAATTCCAATCAAACGTTGTTATAGCTACAACTACCATAACTGATGCTAATGCAACTACAGGCATTCTTATAAATAATTTATTAAACAAAATTACAAATATAAGCATAACTGTTCCGGGTGTTAAGGTAGATAGTCTTCCTCTCCCTCCATACTCTTGATTTATTATAGTTTGACCAATCATTCCACACCCTGCTATTCCGCCAAAAAATCCTGTAACTATATTGGCTACTCCTTGGCCAACACACTCCCTATTTTTATTACTTCTAGTATCAGTCATATCATCAACTAACTGAGCTGTTAATAATGATTCAACTAATCCAACTATTGATAGTGAAAATGAATATGGTAATATTATTCTTAATGTTTCTAAATTTAAAGGTACATTAGGTATAAAAAATCTAGGCAATTCTGTTGTTATCTTTCCCATATCTTCTAAAGTAGGTACATCAATTTTACTTATAAAAACGATAAGAGTTATAATGACTATTGATACTATTGGAGCTGGAATTATTTTAGTTATCCTAGGTAATAAATATATTATAGCTACCCCTATTACACCCAGTAAAACTAAAATATATGACCCTTTAAAATGTGGTAACTGAGCTTTAAGCATCATTATTCCTAAAGCATTTACAAATCCCATCATAACAGGTTTTGGAATAAATTTAAGAAGTTTTCCTATCTTTAAAAATCCAAAAACTACTTGAAATATACCTGCCAATATAGTTGCTAATAACATATATTCTACCCCATGCTCTCTAACTAAACTTGCAAGCACAAAAGCCATAGAGCCTGCCGCAGCAGATATCATTCCAGGCCTGCCTCCAAATATAGCAGTAACAATAGACATAGTAAAACATGAATATACTCCAACCATAGGATCAACCCCTGCTACAATTGTAAACCCTATTGCTTCTGGTATAAGTGCCATACAAGTTACAATCCCTGCAACTAAATCAGTCCTCAAATTACCAACCCACTCTCTCTTGTACTCCTCCATAAAAATCATCCTTTAATAATTATTTATTTGCTAATATTAGCTTTCCATCGTTACCTTAAGATATTCAAAGAATTTATTAACAAACAAAAAAAGTATAGTAATGACTTTATCACTACCATACCTTAATCAGATTCTATGCTTCTCTTGGAATTTCTATATTAAATTCAATATAGTCATCTTCTACATTTAAATATAGTTTTCCTTTATGTTTATCTAATATATTCTTAATATTTAATAATCCATATCCTCTATTGCTTCCTTTAGTTGAATATCTTTCTTTAAACATTTTTTCTACTAACTTTTTATCTATAGATTCTATTGAATTTTTCACATATATTATGTATTCTTTATCTTCTTCATATATATCAAGTTCTACATACTTTTCTTTGCATACTACACTACTCTCAATTGCATTATTTAACAAATTTGATAATAACACTGTTAACTCTGAATTATCTAGTGATATATTTTCTAAACTGCTTTCAATATTATAATCAAATTCTACCTCATAGTTTTCTGCTAATTGCACCTTACTAAAAATAATAGCCTTTATAATAGTATTTTCTATTTTTTAAATATTTTTTCAATACCAATAGTTGCATCTATATTTAATCCATTTTCCTCTATAGAAAGTTGATTTAAGTTTACTCCATTAAAATTTTCTTTATATACAACTACATTACCATTATTGAACTCTAGACTTAATCCACTATCACTTGGAAACCAATCCTTAACAAAACTATTTAATGCCAAATTAACTATCCAATCAGCAACCTTTATATCTAGAAACTTTACTTCATCAATATTAATTACAAGATCTTTATTTTCATTTAATACTGGATTAATTCTCACCTCTATCGGTGTCTTAATTACTTTATTTACTTTGTAATTAACATATACACTTATAAAATTTTCCCCTATATCTACTTTTAAATCTTCCATTTTTTCGTTATTTGTATGTTGTAGATAATAGTCTACTCCATTTGCTATAGACTCTTTTGGTACAAATAACTTTCCTTTAAATCCTACAGGATTATTTATTATTTCAATATCTATTGCTTTAACTCCTGAAATAGCACTTAAAAATTCTATAACTCCTTCTATATCATCAGTATTTGAATTATCTACTTCTTCATTTTTAATATTCTCATTTTTACTTTCTACAGACTTATTAAAATATGAACATCCAAATATACTTATAATAATTATTACTAAAATTACTATAATAATTGATACTCTTGTATTTTTCATATAACTCCTACCTTTCTAATCTATTTTATAATTAATGTTTATTTTATTAGTTACTCATAGTATCACACATAATAATAAATAATACTATTAATATATAAAAATAAAGGTATTAGAATCATCTACATACTGACTCTAATACCTTTGCTTTATCTTTTTGCCATGAAATGCAATCCTTCCGCCTTGACTCTTATCAATCTTTCATCATTGCCCCAAATTTAACTAAACTCATCTTTAAGTAAGTTATCTTTCAAATTTGGCATAGCTAAAATTTTTAAATTTACAATAGTTAAATTCTAATATCCTTGAAATACAGCTATCGCTCTGACTAAACTTCCTTCAGCCTTTATTTTTAATGGTTGCGCAAAAACCGAAAAATTCTCTTCGTATATTAACTTTTCTAAGTTTGTTAAATTTTCTAATATAAAAATATTATTGTTTAAAAATATGCTATGAACTTCATATGGACTTCTATCAGGTGAAGGCATATCAACTCCTACCATTTTCACTTTCTTTCTAACTAAAAATTCTGCCATCTCTTTAGTTATTATAGGATGATTTTCATAATATTCTTTTTGTCCATACTTTTTATCAAATCCAGTATAGAATAATACTATATGATTTTCTTTTATTAACTTAAAATATTCATCTTTTAAATTAATTTCTTGTTGCCCTCTAACATCCAGTAATACACCCTTACCAATAAAATTATCTAGTGGATAATCACAAATATACTTATCACTCTCTATCATATGCATCGGTGCGTCTATATGAGTTCCAGCATGCATAGTACCTGAATAAGTAATAGATTCATATCCATCCTTATTTAAATCTGATATTTTCTCTAAGTTTACCTCTTCGTCACCTGGATAAACTGGCATACCATTGTCAATTTCATAAGATAAATCTAAAAACTTCATATACCCTTTCCTCTCCTTTGATTTTAAACCCCACATAGTTTTTAGGACTATTTCTCTAAGTTATTATTGTTTCATTAATTTTAAATTTATAAACATACATACTATTTTAATTTCCATAATCTTTTTTAAGTTACTGCTCCATAAACTATTATTAAACTACACTTTATAGGTAGTCCTATAATTACTTTATGATAAGTCCTTAAACCATATATATGTTCCTATATTCATTATTATGTCTTCATCCTATATCCCACTTAACTACTTATATTTAATATATGAAGTTATCCTTCGTGCCGCATACTCATTATATCCTATTTTTTTCTATTTTGTAATATAATTTTATATTCAAATTAATACATAAAATAACATTCATTTGTTGAATTTTGTCTTAATTTTTACTTATTTTTTTATTATTTCTGTAGCTATAGAATACTCAACAACAGTTTCACCTTCTAAAACTCTATGTTGAACACAACCTAATCCTTCTGAGTAATAATATACCTTCACATATTCAATATCGTTAATAGTCTCCTTCTCCCAAGTTTTCACATAAGCTCCTTCTAAGCTTAATTCTCCTAATTTCAAATTTTCACCAACTTCAACAATTTCTTTATTTTCCCATCTAGTTCCTACAGCTATAGGTTCATTTAATAAAAGTATCTCTTCAGTATTATCTCTCTTATCAAGATAATTTATAGTTTCTATATTAGCCATCTCATCTTCTGTTAAATCTCCAGTAAATACTCTATAAAGACCATTTTCTTTAACTTCATATACATTTACATAAGGTCCCTTTCCATTAGTTCCTACAACTTGATATGCCGAACCATTTCCTATTATATAATCATTATTTGAAACTAAATCACTAGCTTCATATTTAATCTCATATTTTCCATTTGGGATAAACATTCCTATAGTTAATTTATTACTAGCTTCATTATTTTCAAGTTCTGTTTTATTTTCACCATTAGAATCACTTTGAATATCTATTGTTAAATATTCAATATTAGGATTTCCATCTTTTAAATTTTCAGTTAAGTAATATTCTAATTCTCCTTTACTATTACTAAACTTAATTTTATAGGTAGGAGTACCTTCTGAACGACTTGCTTGTACTTCTACAACTGTATTTTTCTTAATAGCCGTCATCTCACACTCTAGCTCTTTTTCTACAAACTTATCATTTTCATAGTCTACAGACCATATTTCAACATTAGTATTATCTTCAGCTGATACTATTAAAAACTTTTCATTACTTTCATCTTGAAGTACTACCTTAGTAGTTTCCCCTAATGATTTATATTGCTCTTCTGTATACCTATTTACAATAATAGCAATAGTATCATCTGTCATACCATTTTCCCAAAAGAAATTAGAACTTGTCCCATTTTGCTGATTTAATGCATCAGCTATACTAGATGATAGATCTTTATCATCATTATCTCTACTTGAACATCCAACAGATAAAACAGCTATTGCTGCTATAATAAAACATAATATACTTCTTTTAATCTTCATAAAAACACTTCCCTCTTAACTTATAATTTAATTATGTCTATTAAATATTTTACCATATTTTGTAATTATTTTCTCATTTATTGTTCTAATTTTTTCACTCTTATCATATACTATTCGATATATTTTTCATTATTACAACATTCTTACAATAGTAGTAATTAAAATATTTATTTTATACTCTACTTAGGAACATTTACCACATATTTTTAGTCTTAATATATAAATGGATAAAATATCAAAATTAATGAGGTGATTATTATAAAAAAATGTTTCTTATTTTTTGCATATATAATATCTTTTCTTCTCATAACAGGTTGTTTCTCTTCAGAAAGCTCAACTATAACTGGCAGATATTTAAAAGTTAAAAATAATTCTATGATAATAGATGAGTATGGGTGTCCTATAGTAATGAGTAATGATTCTAAAAAAGAAGATTTATTTAAAGATTTAGAAAACGGTGATAGAATCAATATAAATTGTATTGCAGTTCTAGAAAGCTATCCTGGTCAATGTTCTGTTTATAAAATTAAATTTATTGAAAAAGGTACTATTGATGATATTCCTAAAGAAACCCTAGATACGTTAAAAGAAATGGGCTAGATTGATGATTATTAATAAAAAAAAGGTTGACACAATGCCAACCTTTTCATCACTACTCCAGTAGCTCAACTATTTCTTTTATTATTTCGTCTATACTTTTTCCAGTAGTATCAAGCTTAATTGTATCCATAGCTTTATACATATCGTATCTTTCTAGGCTTCTCTCTATATTTTTACTATCTCTTAAGCCTAACTTTACATCATTTTCAATTCTTTTAATAAGCTCTTCTTTAGTACACATTAAAGTTATTTTATAGATTTCTATATTTTCAGTATTAATTCTTTTTAATACCTCATTCATAATGTCATCACTTTGAATAACCCAATTAAATACTACATACTTAGAAGTTGAATTTGATAAATAGCTATTTAATATAAAGCCTATGTTATTTAAAACCATCTCTTTATTTTCATCATTAACTATGAATGGATTCATAGCCCAACAATTATCTCCATCAAGCCAAAAAGAATTCTCAAGTTCCTTATATAATTTTTTACTGACAGTAGTTTTACCTACTCCCATAACTCCATTAATAATAATCAATTTCTTCATATGTTCTAATCCCCTCTAAATGTCTATCTTGCAAAGTATCAATTCTTAAACTTTTTTTGCAAATATTCCTGTAACCCTTGTAATTAAAACAACAACTTTCTCAAATTCTTCTTCATCTTTGCATTTAATTCTTATAGTATTTGTATAACTAAGGATATCATCCTTTATAGTTATTTCTATTAATTTTTTCTTTCTTATTAGAGTCTCTCTAAAAGCAATATCTACAAAGTCACTTGCGCTTATAAACTTATTATTAGCAAGCACTATACCTTCAGCATATATAACTTGTTTTGATGTAAAATAAAAATATCCATATGCAATTAATAGTATTACTAATCCAATTATAATTATTGGATTATCACTTAAATTAATACTTACAAACATACCTGAACTGCTTTTTATAAACGCACATATAACAATATATACAGTTACAATCGCTAAGCATACAAATATCCCCAAATAATAATCGCCATTTCTACTTTCAGCAATAATATTCTTATTTCTAATTTCTACACCTTTTTTATTTCTCTGTTTTTCTAATATCTCTCCACCAATAAAAGAAACTATCATAGCACAATAAATAACTATACCTATAATAGAATTTACACCATTTGCAAAAACCTCCATTAAGAATAAAGCAAGTAATACAGTTGGTAGCAAACTTTTTTTGCCTTTCATATTAAACATTTGTTTTTCACTCCTATTTATCTCGTTATATTTTTTCCTTATAGCTATACGCTTTTCCACAGCTAATCTTTTTCAGTTCTCACCTAAACCTACTTTTACATTATTTACTATTATTTTACACAATTCATCTATTCAATTCCATAAAAACTTATAAAAAAAGTACATCACTCCATTAAATAGCAAATGATGTACTTTAAAATTTTTTAAAATCCTTTATATAGCCATTGGGTTGGAATTAAATATGTCCACGGCATTGTAACAATAGCTATTGTTATCGCTACCATCATTCTTATCTTAGAATCATCTATTAATCTGTTAAATACAATATAATAATTAAATGTCCAAATTAATAATACTGCTAATACTACTGCGGCTACTACTATTATAAGTCCTATAATATTACTAAATGGGTTATAGCATATAGCTGAAATTATGTCATTTGCTCCTTCGCCTGTTTCTAAAATCAGCATTGTTACAAACAACATTATCGCTCCTACTATATCACCTAAAAATCCAAATATCCAAACCTTCAATATGCTCTTTTTATATAACTGTCCCATAGAAAGCCCTGTACTCTTAACCACCTTAAATATTGCAAAAGCTACTAAAATCACTAAGCTATCTATAACAAAATTACCTATAAGAGCAAGCAGTGCTAATGGTGGAAATATCCACATCATCCATATAGGAAATATTACATTATTTAACTTAACCCCTTTTTTCATTCTCAAATCCCCCCTATATTATTACATCAACAATAAAATTATTTTTATCTACATTTATCTTAAGCTCACCATTCTGAAGTTTCATCAAACTATTTGCTATATCTAAGCCCAATCCTGAACCTTCTGTATTTATTGAAGATTCACCCCTTCTAAATCTTTCCAATAGTTCTTCTCCATTCATTTTTATTTCATCTTCAGTAGTATTTTTAAATATTATTCTTGTGTAATAACCTCTGCTAAAATCTACTGATTCTTCTTGTTCAAGCTTTATATATACATCGGAATCCTTTGCAGAGTATTTTAGTATATTGGAAATTAAATTATGAACTACTCTTGTCATCTTCTTATAATCTGCATAACTTCTCTTAATTTCTTTATCTTCTATAGATATATTAAATCTCAAGGAAGAGTCTTCTATTCTCTCTTTAAATTCAAAAAGGGCCTTTTCTAATAACTTATCTACTCTCATTTCAATAAATTCTAGCTTCACTTCACCTGTATTTGTTCCTAAAGAATCCTTTAAATCATCCACCAAATTTTTCAAACTCAATGCCTTCCTCTCTAATATATCTATATATTCATCCCTTTTAACCTCAGTTAAATCTTCATTATTTAAGAAATTAACATAATTAATTACTGATGTTAATGGAGTTTTTAAATCATGAGATACATTAGTTATAAGCTCAGTCTTACTTATAAAAGAGCTTTTTTCTATAATTCCTGTATTTTCTGCAATATTCATTAAATCCTCTATGGCATTAAATGTTATACTTAAATCACTAGAGTTAATTTCATTTATTTTACTTCTTTTTTCTTCAATCTTTTTCTTTAATGAGGACAAATCATAATTTTCATCTCCCACTATCTCTTCTAAAGTAGATGAAAGTACAACTCCTTTAAAATAGTTCTTTGCTACTATAAAGCCCAAATAAATAAGTATTACTATATTAACTACAATAATCCACCAAAGTATTGTTCTCTTTATGTCAATTTCCTCCATAGTAACCTGAAATAATATCTGATATAAAGTCATATAAAATAAAACCAATATAAATACTCTGATTAACCTATTAATAATTCTATATTTATAGTAGGTTATCTTTTCATAACTAATCTTTGAATCAGTTGTATATACCTTATTTTTTATTACAAGCTGAACTATTGATATAAAAGTTATTATTGCAAATACTACCCATGTTAAAAGAACTATATACTTGCTAGCTTCTGTATCATATCTTGGAAAAAATCTATCTCCAGTAGTATGTACAAGTTTTCTTACCACAAAGTAATTTATTATTAACAGAACTCTTCCAAGCCAAGTTTCTATAAGTACTCTTTCATTTATAATCTTAAATTTATTAGCCTCCTCATTACTTACCCATCTTCTACAGAACTTCTTTGCTTCAATATACTTGCTTATCATCATTTTCACTCTCCTCTTTATAGATTTCGAATGATATTATGACGCTGAATAAATCTGCTTTAATATCTAAGTCAAAGTCTCCACTTTGAAGAAGAACTAAATTTTTAGCAATCTCAAGAGCAAGTCCTGATCTATCCTCTTCATTATTTTTATTAATAATGTTAACTAAGTCGTCCGGTTCAATATTTAATTCTTCCTTAGATACATTTCTAATCGTTATATAAGCCCTATTATCCTTAGTAAATAAATCAACATATACCCTGCTTCCATCTAAAGAATGCTTTAAAGTATTCTGAATCAAAATATCAAATACCCTCCACATTTTTTCTCCATTACACTTAATATATATTTTCTCCTTTGGAATACTAATTTTATAAACAAGCCTTGAACTATCTATTTTATCTTTGTATTCAATTAAAGCCTGCTTAAGTAATGAAGATATTTCAATTTTTTCAGTATATATATTTATATCACCACTTGATACTTTTGCAGCCTCAAATAATTCATCAATTAATAACTTTATATTATTAGACCTATATTTGAGATTATAGATTGCCTCTTCGTCATTCTTATCTTCTTTCAGCTTTTCTATATTTTCTAAAATGCTTTCTAGTGGCTTGTCCAATTTATTTGTAACATTATTAACTAACTCTATATTCATCTTTTCATTTCTATTTATATTATCTATAGATTTCACTACCCTATCTAATATGTTTTTAATTTCTTCAGCTACCTTCCCATACTGCTTACCAAGAAAATATCTATAATCCTCATCTCCTATAAGCTTGCTTTGGATATTCTCTATACTTACTTTACCTAATTCTATTCCTTCAATAAACTCTTCAATATTTCTCCAGGTTAATCCTACTCTTAAAGTATTAAATAAAATTCTTATAAACAAATTTATATTAACATGAACTAGTAGTATAATTGATAAAACTAACAGTCTATTATCTTTTATATAACTAAGTATAAATATAGAGATTAAAATGAATATAATATTGAATATAAATTTTGATATCTTTAAACTTCTTCTTATAAGAATTTTATCCTTTTTAATTTGTGTCAATCTTATATCCAATACCCCATACCACCTTTAAATACCTTGGATTCTTAGAATCTATCTCGATTTTTTCTCTTATTCTTCTAATATGAACCATAACAGTATCTGTTGAGAAGCAAGGTTCACCCCATGCACTTTCATATATAGCCTCTGCTGAATAAACTCTTCCAGCATTACTCATAAGAAGCTCTAATATCTTATATTCTATAGGAGTAATCTTTACATTTTCCCCATTAACCTGAAATGATTTACTTCTTTTATCAAGTTCTAAATCACCAACCTTAATCTTTTCTAAGTCTTCCTCTTCTTTATAATGACCAAAAGCCATATATCTTCTTAATTGAGATTTTACTCTTGCTATAAGCTCTAAAGGGTTAAAAGGCTTAGTTATATAATCATCTGCCCCTACGTTTAATCCTAAAATCTTATCTGTATCCTGTGATTTTGCAGAAAGGATTATTATAGGTATATTTCTATCCTCTCTTATTTTCATAGTTGCTCTCATTCCATCCATTTTAGGCATCATTACATCAATTATTACTAAATGAACTTCTTCTTTTTCTAAAATCTCTAAAGCTTCTAGTCCATCATAAGCCTTTAAAATCCTTATATCTTCATTCTGTAAATATATCTCTATTGCATCTATTATTTCTTTTTCATCATCTACTACCAAAACAGTATACTTACACATATCTTCTACCACCTTAAATTTCATCACATCAATTATAGCATTATTTCCTTTAACTTAATATTACAGTATAAATCTTACAACCTAATATCGTATTTCTAAAATTTTTCTAACAAAAAAATTCTGAACCCAACATTTTAACTATGTTGACTTCAGAATCATCCATTAATCTCTAAACTTTATACAATTAAACAACTTTAACAAAAATAAATATATCATCAATACAACAAATAAAACCATAGCTGTAACAACGCCAATAGCTAGATTATATTCACTTAATACACCGTTTATAACTCTTCCAATAATTATTGATACAAAAGAAAAAATCAAAGGCTTAATAATCCAGTTATTAAAATTAATTTTTAAATTTGTTACCTTAATTACTCGTAAAAAACTCAATATAAAGCTAAAAACTGTAGTAATTAACATTGTAATAATTAATCCACTTACTCCTTTTAAAGGTACTATAGTATATATAAGAACAATCTTTAGAACTGACTCCAATATCTGATATTCTAAAGATTTTACCTGTTGATTTAATCCATTTAATATTCCGCCTACAATCATATCTATATACATAAAAGGAATAGCTATAGAAATCATTTTAAAGAATATTCCTAAATCATCTCTATTATATATAGAAATTGATAGTTCATTATAAAAATTAGAGAATATAAAAAAAGACATAATACCTATAATACACGTAAATCCTATACTTCTACTAATTAAACTATTTACTCTTTCATTGTTATTTATGGCTTTTGCTCTTGAAATCTCTGGTATTAAGACTCTTCCTAATGACATTAATAATACTGCTGGAAATGATATTATAGGAAAAACCATTCCCATTACGCCTCCTAAAACACTGACTGCTTCTTTTGTAGACATACCAAACTTTACAAGGCTTGCAGGTATTAATATCATCTCTACTGATCTAAAGGCTGACATAATATAAGAACTTCCTGCTACAGGTAATGCTATATTAAATAATCTTTTTAATAAATCTCCGCTTTTCTCTTTTATAACATTAAAGTTTTTATTTTCTTTCTTTTCTAATTTATACGATATAAAAACGTAAATACAAGAAAAAATATCACTAATAGCTGTTCCTAGTACAAGTACTGCACATCCATACTCTAACCCACGTGGCATAACTAAACTTAATAATCCAACAACTACAGTTATTTTTATAAACTGTTCTGCAAATTGTGAAGTAATAGGTATAAAAATATCTCTTACCGCGAAGAAATATCCTTTTATACATGATGATATTGAAATAAAGGGAATACTTATAGCTACTATCTTAAGGGATATCACAACTCTCTCGTCTTTTAAAAATAATAAAGCTATATTTTCAGAAAATAAAAATAATACTACAGAGGCAACTATACTTAACCCTCCACATATAGCACACGCTTTAAATACTATTGCTTTAATATTACTGTAATTTTTTCTAGAAACTTCTTCTGAAACTATTCTAGTAACACCTGTACTTATTCCTGAAACCGCAATTGTTATAGCCACAGAACTAACAGTTCCTATAAGTTTATATAATCCCATTCCTTCTGTTCCAACTTCATTAGATATGTATACCTTATATATAATTCCTATTACTCGCATTATAAGAGCTGTAATTGTTAAAATAATTGTATTTACAAAAAGATTCTCTGCTTTTTTATTCATATAGTACCTCTCATTTATTTATATAGCTACTATATGTTAAGCAATTATGATTAATTACTCTAAGTAATAACTTAATAATTACATATAAAATACGTTAAAAGTATGAAATGACAAGTTAGTAAATATAATCTGTACTGTAGGGTTTAAGCAAAATTTTAAGTAACCTCTTGAAAATATTATTACTAACTTATCATTTCTTATATCATTTAATAAATATCTTTATATTTTATTTATTTTCTTTTTCTATAGTAATACATTACTCCTGCAAGTACTCCACCAAGAATAATAATTCCACCAGCAATTACTATAAAAATTATTTTATTATTAAAGTTGTTCTCTTTAACTGTTTCTTCATTTTCAACTTCTACTATCTTTTCAGTAACCTTTACTTTCCTAGTTGTAGTAGATTCATTTTTTGAACTATCCACAGCCTTATAGGTTATTATATACTCTCCAGCCTTGTTTACATCTAAATCTCCAGTAATTGTTACAGGTAAAATTCCATCTACCTTATCTTTTGCTACTGCTCCAAGCTCTTCATATTTATTTCCTACTTCTAAGCTTAGTATACTATCACCATTTAACGTTATAATTGGAGCTACTGTATCTACAACTTTTATTTTCCTTACTGCACTAGCTTTATTCCCTGCTTTATCACTTGTTGTATAATTAATTTTATATTCACCTACTTTACCACTATCTATAACTCCACTTATCTTTACTTCAACTGTACCGTCTACTCCATCTTTTCCTCTAGCCCCTGGTTCTACATATTGTGTACCAGCTTCTATAGTTATTTCATTTTTCCCATTTAATATTATTTCAGGTGCTGTTGTATCTTTTACATTTACTTTTCTCATTGTAGTTGCTGAATTACCAGAACTATCAGTAACAATGTAAGTTAATTTATATTCTCCTACCTTACTTGTGTTTACTTCACCTGATATAGTCGCTTTAAGTTCTCCATCAACTATATCTTTTCCTATAGCTCCTAATTCTTCATATTTTGTTCCTGCTTCTATTGTTATTTCACTTTTCCCATTTAATATTATTTCAGGTGCTGTTGTATCTTTTACATTTACTTTTCTTGTAAGAGTTGATGAATTTTCTGAATTATCAGTAGCTGTATAAGTTAAAATATATTCTCCTGGAACATTTGTATTAACGTCTCCAGATACAGTTGCTTTAAAATTTCCATCAACCTTATCTATTCCTATAGCTCCTAGCTCTTCATACTTTTGACCTGCCTCAATTACTACTTCTGTATCTCCATTAAGAATAATTTCTGGTGGTACTGTATCCACTACATTTACCTTTCTTATAGCAGTTGTAATATTTCTTGAACTATCTATAGCTTTATAAGTTATTATATATTGTCCTAATTTAGATGTATCTACTGCGCTATCTGATGTTACTATAGTATCTACTTTTTCAAATTCATCATAAGCAGTAGCACCTAAGTCTACAAACTGTGATCCTATCTCTATATTTATTTCAGCTTCACCATTTAAAGTTATAACTGGTCCCACAGTATCATCTAAGTTTTTAGTATAATCCTTATTCTTTATAAATTTTCCAGTTACATTTTCTAAATTAATTCCGTCTATCTTCTTAACAAAATCTTTCCAATCAACTATAGTTTTATCAGCTATATCTTCTTCTCCATAATCAATCGTAATTGTATTAATATTTGTTCCTTTAAAAGCATCTAAATTTATTTTCACTTTATTTGATACTTCTATTTTTTCTAAAGTACTTGCATCTAAAAACGCTCCTTCCCCAATATCTTTTATGAATGGCATTTTTATTTCTTTTATCTTACTGCCCTTAAATGCATTAACATCAATACTAGTTACTTCAGTATCTTCTATTTTCTCTGGTAAACTTAACTTTTCTTCATTTCCACTATATCCTGTTATCCATCTATTATTTTCTTTTTTTTCATACTGTAACTCTGAAACATTAGTAAACTCTTGTTTTGTTATTTCATCTGAAGAATATACCGTAATTCCAGTAAAATATGAATATACTAAAGTTGCAATAATGGATAGTGCTATTATTTTTTTGTAGCCTTTCATCACCTAACCACCTTTAGATTATTATAAAATTACTTTTACTACAGTATATGAATGTGTTTTTTTTAGTTCCTTATTGTAATCTATTTGTAAACATTGAATTACAATATAAAATCAGGACCACCCGTCAAACGGGTGGTTTGCTCTACGCCTATAAGGCTCTGTCACCGGCTGTGCTACTCGCACGTCGAACGGTTTGCCAACCGCATATTTTCACTGGCTACCCCTAAA
>NZ_JACOOP010000035.1:0-38819 GCF_014287725.1 Clostridium sp. NSJ-49
ATCAATTTTATTGTAGGTTTGTTTACCATACAATAAAAAATTCAAACTTATATAATTTTCAAAGAGCGAGCAATTCTATGAAAAATCAAGCTATTTTTTCATATCAACTTAACAGATTCACCCTTATTTATTTTTTAAAAACAATATTCCCTCTAAAACTCCACCACCAATAGATCGTGCTTTATCCGATATAGTAAAACAATGTTCTTTCTTACATCTTGGGTCTATATCTCCACTTTTCATACCTTCAAAAACCTCTATACCACCTTGTAGCATCCCTCTAACTATTCCACTTATGCTAGCATAAACTGGTGTTTTATCAATATAAGCAACAACTTGTCCCTCTTCAACATAATCTCCAATTTCAGAAACTGGATTAATTATTCCATCACTTGTTGCTCTAATAATTCTTCCCACAGTGTGTCCACCTATATTTCCTGGAACACCTGTATTCGGAATAGCCTTACCTTTTGTAATAACTCTTCCCAAATAATGCCCTCTTTTTGTTTCTATAACCAAATCACAATCTACCCCAGCTTCAAATCCTGGTCCTAATGCAATTACTATAGGTGCATCATCTATAGATGTACCTGTATTTTTCTTAGCTACAATAGCATCAACAACAATATCTGGTTTAAGCACTTCAATAATATTTTCATCTTTATCAACTATTACCGAAATAACCCCATTATCTATGTTTTCCCTTATCATTTGAATATCTTTAACTAGAGTAGCTTTTACCCCTTCTACCTCTACTTTACAATCATAAACAGCTTGAGAAAAAGCCACTGTTCTTCTAACCGTAGTTGGCTCTTCTATCTCAGTCATAACTACATCAAATCCACATCTTTTTAATCTATGAGCTACACCAGTAGCTAAATCTCCAGCACCTTTTATTAATACAAGCATTTATAATTCTCCATCTCTATTCTTAGCAATATTTATACGATGTAATGATAACCTTTATACTTTTATTTTCAATTTTTTCTGCTATTCTAATAGCCTCTTTTAATAGCTTATTATTATCTACCTTATTGATTATTACTCTATATTCCATTTTCTCTTCATTTAAGGCTTTCATTGAACCATCTTTACTAGATAGTATATATGCAAAATCATTAATGTCAACTATATCTTCTTCTGATTTACTTAGAATCCTAGCTACTATATTAGGCCTATGGCATGTCTCTTTTATTCTCTTACCTAATGCATCTATACCACAAACAGCAACAACCATATTGGTTATATCTAAAATTACAGGTTCATGACTATCCGGTGCCTTTAGCGGTAACATCTTAGCTCCATCAGCTTCAATAAGTAAAAAATCACATATTTCTCTAAGCTCATTAACTTTCTCTATAGGAATCGATATTATTTTATCTTCTTTTGACTTTAACCCTACCGTTATAAAGTTATTTTCATCTAACTTTTTTTTAATTTCATCTATATTATTATTTAAAATAACCTTATCTTTCGGCATTTGCATATGTGTAGTTGTTGTTACTATTACTCTTTTTCCTTTGCTTGATAACTCTTCTGCTAATTGATAAATAGATGTTGTTTTACCTCCACCACCAATAAATGAAATAACATACTTTTTATCTAAGTCTACTTCTAAACCTTCGTATAAATATTCTTTATTTATATTTATATTTTTATTCTCTTTAATTTTCACTACTTTCATCAACTCTCACCACACTTTTATAACTAATATTGATACTACAATATTTAAGATATGTTCACTTTATACTATATATTAAATATAAAATCACTTCATTCTTATTTCAAGATATATTTTGCATCTATTGTATTATTTTAAAATTCAATTTATCAATAGAATATTTCTCCTTTCTAATGTACATAATTATAATTATCAAAACATATAGGAGAATATTTATGCGAATTCCAAATCATATAGGTATAATTCCTGACGGAAATAGACGTTGGGCAGAATCTAAAGGTTTTTCAAAAGAAAAAGGATATTCACTAGGAGGCATAACCCCTGGTCTATTATTATTTAAACTTTGTCAAAAAGCTGGAGTAAAAGAAATTACATACTACGGTTTTACAACAGACAATACAAAACGTCCATCTATTCAAAAAGCTGCTTTTATTAAAGCATGTATAGATGCTGTTAAAATATTATCCAAAGAAGATGCAGAATTATTAGTTGTAGGAAATACCGAATCTAAATCATTTCCAAAAGAACTTCTTCCATATACAACAAGAAGAGTATTTGGTAAAGGTGGAATAAAAGTAAACTTTTTAGTCAACTATGGTTGGGAGTGGGATTTATATAGTTTAAAGTCCACTTCTAATAAAAGCAAAAGTATAATGCCAACAATTCACTCAAGCGAAATTTCTAGAATAGATTTAATTATTCGTTGGGGTGGTAGAAGAAGATTAAGTGGTTTCTTGCCAGTTCAATCTGTTTATTCAGACTTTTATGTAGTAAATGAATTTTGGCCTGATTTTAAACCTGAACATTTTTACAATGCTCTAGATTGGTATAATGATCAAGATATTACTTTAGGTGGATAATACATATAAGGAGTTAGATCTATGAAAAAAGTATTTATTATTGGTGCTGGAATAGGTGGATTATCTGTTGCAGCAAGATTATTACAATATGGATTTGAAGTTGAAATTTTCGAAAAAAATAATACTATTGGAGGAAAAACTAACTTTATTGAATTCAAAGATTTTAAATTTGACTTAACTGCTTCAATAATGATGTTTCCTGAAAACTACATAGATCTTTTTAAATTTTGCAACGTAGATTACAAAAACTATTTTTCAATGATACCTTTGTATAATTTATATTCAGTTTTTTACTATGACAATAGTAAATACAACTTTAGTACTAATCTACCTAATTTAAATAAAACTATTTTAAATATAACAAATAATAATATTAAAGATACTTACGGTTATTCTAACTTTTTATCAAGTAACTATAAAAAATATTTATTAGCTGAAGATTCAATTTTAAATAGAAGTTTCTTAAAAACGTCTAATTTATTAAATTCTTTAACTTTGCCTAAAGCTTTAAATTTCAAAGCATTTACTTCTAGTTATGATGATGCTAAAAAATATATAAAGAATGAAAAACTACTAGATTATCTGATGTTCCAAAGTATGTATGTAGGTATTTCTCCTTATACTTCACCTTCAATATATAATATAATCCCTACGATAACTCAATATTACGGTTTATATCATATTAAAGGAGGAATGTACTCCTATATTAAAGCTTTAGAACAACTTATAATCGATAAAGGTGGTATTATACATACATCTTCTCCAGTCCATAAAATATTATTTAAACATAATAAAGCCAATGGTATTGTAGTTAATGGACAAAATCGTTATAGCGATATAGTAGTTTGTAGTAGCGATTATTCTTATACTATTAAAAGTCTTATAAAAGATAAAGACATAAGGACTTTTATTAAACCAATAGACGATTTAGAATACTCTTGTTCAACCTTTATATTATATTTAGGCTTAAATAAAAAGTACCCAAATCTAAACATACACAATATATACATAAATAATAACTTCAAAAAAAATATAGAAGATACTTTTAATGGTTACCTTCCTAAAGATTTATCTATGTATATTTATTGCCCTAGCTCCGTAGATGATAGTATATGTCCGAAAAATTGCGAAGCTATTAACATTATAATCAGAGTCCCTAACACTTTAAGTAATAAAGTAACTTGGACATCTGAAACAATTTATTACTTAACTAAAAAGATTTTAAAAACTCTAAGTTCTATTAGTGGTCTTGAGGATATTACAGAACATATAGTATATATAAATCATTTAACTCCACTAGACTTTAAAAATAAATTTAACACTTACGGCGGTTGTGCTTTTGGTCTAAGTCATACATTAAAACAAAGTATAATTTTTAGACCTCAATGTCAAATTCCTAAGATTAAAAATTTATTTTTTACTGGTGCATCTATTCACCCTGGGAATGGAGTTGCTATGGTGTTAAAATCATCTAAAATATGTGCTACTAAAATAAATAAAATGTATATGCACTAAAGCTTTCCTAATTGCGCAAATACATTTCTACTCTTTAATGTTTTTATATGCAAATAAATTATATTTTTAAACTCAAATATCTTATTTTTCTTAAAAAATTAGACTTTAGAGAAAATTAATTTCTCTAAAGTCTAATGGTATTTATAAATTTATAAATTATATACTTTGTAAATATTCATCTATAGCTGTAGCTGCCTTTTTACCAGCACCCATAGCTAAAATTACTGTTGCTGCACCTGTTACTGCATCTCCCCCAGCATAAACACCCTCTTTTGATGTTAAACCAGTCTCTTCATCAGCAATTATACACTTCCACTTATTTATATCTAACCCATTTGTAGTAGAAGCTATTAATGGATTTGGTGATGTTCCAAGTGACATAATTACTGTATCTACACCTAAAATAAACTCTGACCCCTCCACTACTACAGGTCTTCTTCTTCCAGAAGCATCAGGTTCACCAAGTTCCATTTTTACACACTTCATTCCTTTAACCCATCCATTTTCATCTGCAATAATTTCAGTTGGATTAGTTAATACATCAAAAATTACGCCTTCTTCCTTAGCATGATGAACTTCTTCTAATCTTGCTGGAAGTTCAGCTTCACTTCTTCTATACACTATATGGGTCTCTGCTCCTAATCTTAATGCTGTTCTTGCAGCATCCATAGCAACATTTCCGCCACCTACTACGGCAACTTTTTTACCTACTTTAACAGGTGTTTGATAATCATCTTTATAAGCCTTCATTAAATTTATCCTTGTTAAGAATTCATTTGCTGCGAAAACACCATTAGAATTTTCACCTGGTATTCCCATAAACTTTGGAAGTCCTGCCCCAGATCCTATAAATACAGCATCGAATTTTTCTTCTTCCATAAGTTCATCAATAGTAACAGTTCTACCTATAACTACATCTGTTTCTATCTTAACTCCAAGCTTTTTAATATTGTCTATTTCAGCTTTAACTACTTCATCTTTTGGAAGTCTAAACTCAGGAATTCCATAAACTAAAACTCCTCCTGGCTCATGTAATGCTTCAAATACTGTTACATCATATCCTTTTTTAGCTAAATCTCCAGCACAAGTTAATCCTGCAGGTCCACTTCCAATTACAGCTACTTTCTTTCCTTTAGAAGCCTCTTTAAATGCTAAATCTACATTATTATTTCTAGACCAATCCGCAGTAAACTTTTCTAATTTACCTATAGCCACTGGTTCTCCTTTTATTCCTAAAACACATTTACCTTCACATTGAGTTTCTTGTGGACATACTCTTCCACATACTGCAGGTAAAGCACTATATTTTGCTATATCTTTCGCCGCAGCTTCAAAGTCCCCTTTTTTAACCTCTGCTATAAATCCTGGAATATCAATAGACACAGGACATCCTTCAACACATTTAGGATTCTTACATCCTAAGCATCTATTAGCTTCTTTAATAGCTCTCTCTTCATCATATCCTAAACATACTTCATCGAAGTTTTTAGCTCTTACTTCTGGTGCTTGTTCTGTAACAGGAGTTCTTTTCATTCTATCTTGCATATTCATTACTTATCACCTCCGCAACCACAGCCAGCACGATGATGTGTGTCTCCTTCTTCCATCTTTAATATAGCTCTTCCTTCTTCAGTCTTATACATAGATTGTCTTCTCATTGATTCATCAAAATTAACTAAGTGTCCATCAAATTCAGGTCCATCAACACAAGCAAATTTCACTTCATTTCCAACAGTTACTCTACAAGCTCCACACATACCTGTTCCATCTACCATAATCGGATTTAAACTAACTGTTGTCGGAATATGCAATTCCTTAGTTAAAATAGACATAAACTTCATCATTATCATAGGCCCAATAACTACAGCATGATCATATTTCTTACCTTTATGATTAACTAAATCTAAAAGACAGTCAGTAACTCTTCCATTAAATCCATATGACCCATCATCTGTTGATATATATAGGTTCCCTGCAACTTTTCTCATTTCATCTTCTAGTATTAAAAGTTCTTTATTTCTTGAACCTATTATCACATCAACATTAATACCATTTTCATGGAACCATTTAACCTGTGGATAAACTGGAGCTGCTCCAACTCCACCAGCTACAAAGATAAACTTTTTATTTCTTAATTCATTAATATCTTCATGAACAAATTCACTTGGCATCCCTAATGGGCCAACAAAATCTTGAACGCATTCACCAACTTCAAATTCTGCTAATTCTTTAGTTCCAGCTCCAACTGTTTGATAAACTATTGTAACTGTTCCTCTTTCTACATTATAATCTGCAATTGTTAAAGGAATTCTTTCTCCCTTTTCATCTGTCTTGACAATTACAAATTGTCCTGGTTTTGCTGATTTAGCAACTCTCCTTGCTTCTATCTCCATTAAATAAATATTATCTGTAAGAAGCCTTTTATCCACAATTTTAAACATTTTATCGTCTCCTTAACTTCTAGAACTCAACTTTATTCCCATAATAAGTACATTCAAATAATCTTGCCATTGTCTCAGCATCTATTTCTCTTGGATTTGATCCTGTACAAGCATCAGCTACAGCATTTTCAGAAATGAAAGCTAAATTAGCTTTGAAGTCTTCTTCTTTAACTCCATATTCCTTCATTGAATGTGGTATATTTAAATCATTATTAAACTTATTAATTCTTTCTATTAATGCATCTGTTAATTCAGCATTATTAGAACCTTCTAATCCAATTCTTCTTGCAATATCAGCATATCTCTCTTCACAAACTATTCTATTATATTGAATTACATATGGTAAGAAAATAGCATTAGCACAACCATGAGGGATATGGAATACTGCTCCTATTTTATGTGCCATGGAGTGAACTATTCCTAATAAAGCATTTGAAAATGCCATACCTGCTAAACATTGAGCTTCATGCATTAAGTTTCTTGCCTCTTCATCTCCGTTATATGAATTTACTAAATGCTCGTCCACCATTTCAATAGCTTTTAATGCTAATGGATCTGAGAAGTTTGATCTTAATGATGCAGTATATGCTTCAATAGCATGAGTTAATGCATCCATTCCTGTGTGCGCTACAAGTTTAGCTGGCATTGTTTGTGCTAAATCTGGATCAACTATAGCTATATCAGGAGTTATGTTAAAATCAGCTAGAGGATATTTAATCTTAGCCTTATAATCTGTAATAACTGAGAATGCTGTAACTTCTGTTGCAGTTCCAGAAGTCGATGGTATCGCTATGAATTTAGCTTTTTTTCTTAATTCTGGTAATCCAAATGGAACTACAGCTTGTTCAAATGTAAACTCTGGGTATTCATAGAATATCCACATAGCTTTAGCAGCATCTATTGGAGAACCTCCACCCATTGCAACTATCCAATCTGGTTCGAAGTCTCTCATTGCTTCTGCACCCTTCATTACAGTTTCAACTGATGGGTCTGGTTCAACACCTTCAAATATTCTTACTTCCATTCCTGCTTCTTTTAAATAATTTTCTACTCTATCTAGGAAACCGAATCTCTTCATTGATCCGCCACCTACAACTACCATTGCTTTTTTACCTTTTATTGTTTTTAATGTTTCTAAAGATCCTTTTCCATGATATAAATCTCTTGGTAATGTAAATCTTGCCATATTTATCCCTCCATAAATTAAATAATTTATTTCTCTATTATTTATATAGCAATTACTGTGCCAAAATTACAAAAACCTTATTATCGTTATTTTTTTAACCATATTTTTATTTTTCAAACAAATTTACTGCTCAAAAATTTCACATTCTCCTATTTTTACTGTTTGCTTTTTGAACACTGTTCACTTTTATTACACTTTTAATTGATATTTTTTTATTTTATTGTATAAAGTATTTCTACTTACACCTAATGCATTGGCCGATTTATATATATTGCTTTTGTATTTTCTTAGAACTTTAATAATATGATTTTTTTCAATAAATTCTAAAGTAATTTCATCACTGTTTATTTCTTCAACTTCTTTTATTTCACTCTTATATTTATTATCACAATTCACATCTAGTGAAAATGACATATTCCCATCTAAGTTAACTATATTTTCAATAACATTTTCCAACTCTCTTATATTTCCTGGCCAACTATACTTAATTAAATCATTATATAATTTCTCACTTACCTCGGGCACAGATTTATTAAGCTTAAATGACTTCATTCTTAAAAAGTAATTTATTAACTCTTTAATATCTCCATTTCTCTCTCTAAGAGTAGGTAAATTTATAGGAATTACACAAAGTCTATAATATAAATCCTCTCTAAACTTTCCTAGTTCAATTTCCTTTTTGAGATTCTTATTAGTTGCTGCTATTATTCTTACATCAACATTTATCTCTTCAGTTCCACCTAACCTTGTGATTTTCCCTTCTTGTATTACCCTAAGTAAATTAACTTGATGTTCTAAAGGCATTTCTCCAATTTCATCTAAAAATAAAGTTCCTCCATTAGCCATTTCAAATTTACCTATCTTACCACCTTTTTTACCACCAGTAAAAGTTCCATCCTCATAGCCAAAAAGTTCACTTTCAATTAAATTAGAAGGAATAGCACCACAATTAATAGCTATAAACTTATTATTTTTTCTCATACTATAATTATGAATAGATTGAGCTAAAACTTCCTTTCCTGTCCCACTTTCACCTTCAATCAAAATCGTAGAAGGACTATTAGCAACTATTTTACAGTTAGTAATCACATTTTTCATAATAGAACTAGATCCTATAATATCTTCAAAGTCATAACGTGCAATACCTTTAGTCGTTGATTCTTTCTCATCCTTTAACGTGATAACTAACCCAATTAACTTTTTACCATCTCTAACACCTTTAACGTTTAATAATGTTTTAAAGTTACTATTTTCACTAGTTTTTACTTCCCTCGTAATTGATTTTTCACCATTTTCTAATATTTCGTATATTTTAAACCAATCTGGTAATATGAAATCAATATCTCTATTAATAATATCTATTTTATTACTCTCTAATATCTTAGCTCCATGCTCATTAATATTTTTTATTTTTCCTGTAGAATCAACTATAATTACACCTTTATCAACATTTTTAATTATGCTATCCATATAATTATATGCTTCTTGAAGTATTTCTTGAGATTTAGCATTATGTATCTCATTTTCTATAGCCTTAACCCCAAAAATAACTAATCCCAAAGTATGAGAATGTTTTTTATCCCATTTTCCCGTTAAATTTAACGTTCCTATTATATCACCTTTAATATTGTGTATAGGAGCTGCAGAACAAGTTAAACCCTTGAACATATCTACATAATGCTCATCGGCAGTAACTTGAACTGGTCTATTTTCAGCAAGTGCTACTCCCATGGCATTAGTTCCTATATTTTTTTCATCCATAAATACTCCAATATCAAGATTAAGTTTTGCAAATTCACGGATTGCTCTTTCAGCGCCTTTAATATCTAATATGCATCCATCTTTATCAGTCAATATTAATATGAAATCATTATCCTCTATAGTTTCACATACCATATTTATATAAGGTAGCGATACTCTTATTAGCTCTTTATTTTTTTCTAATAAATCATAAATTTCATTCTTTTTAAGTTTCTTTTTAGAATTATTAGTTTTAGTTTGTACCCCAAATTCCTTTGATCTTTCATGAGATTTTTCTATTAAACTTTCTTTATTCACTAACTTCATCCCCTACCAAATAAATTTTTCTGCAAAACTGCTACACTTCAAATCCCATAATTATTTATATTATACATTTTTTTCAAGTTTATCTCCAGCAATTTATTATCTTTTTCTATAAATATTTGTATATCTCCCCTTTTGATGCTAATACTAAATCTATTAGGAGGTGTTATTATGAGTGATAAAATAATCTGTTTATGTAAAGGTATCTCTGAAGATACTATAATAGATGCCATAAAAAATGGTGCCGATACAATTGAGAAAGTTAAAGAAGCCACTGGTGCTACAACTGGACATTGTCATGGTTCAAGATGCAAAGGCCCAATAGAAGAGCTTATAGCTAAATATAAATAACAAAAAGCTCTAAAGCTTATACATATGCTTTAGAGCCTTACTTATCAGTATTAATCTATAAATGTTACTACTTCGTCTAATGGTTTTCGTGGCGGAGCCTTTGGAGTGCCTTCTTCAGGAATTCCTAAAGATATCATTGCCATTAGCTCATATCCTTCTTTATTAAAATTAATTAACTCTTCAATCTCTCTTTTAGAATGAGCTGGTCCTGTCATATAACAAGCACCATATCCCATTGCTGTAGCTGCAAGTAGAAAATTCTCTACTGCTGCACCTATTCCTTGTACTTCAGAATGTGTTGATTTTAAAATTTCAATTACTTCTTCGTTAGCATTATTAGCTTTTAAAATATCCTCTTCTATCATCTTATATGCTTTTGAGTATACTATTACAACAACTGGTGCATCCTTAAAACAAATATAATAAGGAAGAGTATTCATCATAAGCTTCCTTTGCTTTTCTTCTTTAGCTATTTCGGCTAAATATATATGTTTATTAGTTACTATCTCTGCCATCTTATTTATAATATCTCTATTTTGCAAAACAACAAAATGCCATGTTTGCTGATTCTTCGGAGATGGTGCTTGTGTCGCTGCATCTAGAAGCTTTAAAATATCCTCTTTAGGAATTTCTCCTTCTTTGAACTTTCTTATACTTTTTCTTTTATAAATAAACTCTAAATTATCCATTAGTTTTCCTTTCATTATTCTTAAAGTATTTTTAATTATATTATTTAAACTATAAGCTTAAAAGTAATTTATTATATCTTTTCCATTATATCATAAAAGTAATTATTATTAATTATTAGCTCTCTATACTCCTATTTAATAAAAAACATTGAATATATATATAGCTTTATTTAAATACTATTCTTGAATACATATTTTTTATTTGGAGGAAATTACATATGAAAAAATTAATAATATTAGGTTTAATTACTCTTTCATTATTTGTTAGCTGTGGTAACAATACTACTCCTAATGATAATAAAGATAATAAAGCAACCGATACTACTGATTATGGTAAAGAAGCACCATCTACTAACAGTAATGAAACAGATTCAAATACAAATACAAACCAAACACATTAATTAAACAAAATAAGGAAGCTAATTAATATAGCTTCCTTGTTTATACTTAATAAGTATTATTTTATAGTTAATTGGGCTATTTTTTCAATATCTATATCCATAATACTATATTTACTAGATAATTCACCTTTAATTTCTGGTGAAAGATTTGAATGCAAATAAAGAGAATCTAAACCAACCTCATTTGCTCCACCAATATCACATATATAATCATTTCCTATCATTATACTCTCATTAATATTTAAATTATGTTTATCTAATAATAACCTATAAAATTTACTATCTGGCTTACAAACTTTATAATCAGCTGAAAAAAATATATCATCAAAATATTTTTCTATTCCTAGCATTTTCATTTCATAAAATGTAAATACTCTTTGTGCATTTGATAGTAAATATATTTTCTTACCTTTAGCCTTCAATAATTCTAAAAGCTCTATCACACTATCGTATAATCTAATATATTTTATTGATAACACTCTAAAGAATTGAGCAGTATCTTTTATTGTATCATTAGAAGGCCTTATTCCCTTATCTTCATATAATGAAAAAAATACTTTCTCTAAAGAAAAATCTGGATATTTTGTATCATTAATTAACTCTAGTTCTTTTTTAACTTTCTCGGAATACAAATCTTTAAGTTCTTCAGCTTTATATTTTGCCCCTTTTAATGAGTAAAATAGCGAAAGCTTGTCCCATAATTCACTTTTATCTTCATCAGTATTTATATCAACTAATGTGCCATATAAATCAAAAATATAATTTTTATACATATAAATTCCCCTTTTATATAAGTAAATATTTTTTAGGTTTATTGTTTTTAAATTCATTAATTATATATATCAGAAAATTCAACTTTTATTTTTTCTATATTAGCATCTACAGCAGATTGAGGTTGAATACTTTCACTTGCTTCTACTCTCACTACTGGAAGTTTTACTGTAAATATACTTCCCTTATTTAATTCACTATCAATACTAATACTGCCTCCTTGAAGTTCAACTAATGATTTAACTAACGAAAGCCCTATTCCACTTCCTTCTTTTTTTCTATAAGTTGACTTATCAACTTGAGCAAACATTTCAAATATCTTTTCTTTCATTTCTTTAGGTATCCCAATACCTGTATCTTTAACTGAAATCAATACTTCTTTCATTGTTGATTTTATATCAACAAAAATATCTCCACCTCTTTCAGTAAACTTTATAGCATTTGATAGTAAATTCAATATTATTCTCTCTATACTATCTGGATCACAAGCTATAACTAACTCCTCTACATCAGTATCAAAGGTTAATGACATCCCTTGTGATTCTATATAACATGCAGCTGATAAAGTTATATCTTCAACTATTTTAACTATATCAACATTTATTTCTTTAATTTTAAAACTTGCAGAATCTATTTTGGTTATATCAATTAAATTAGAAATTAATCTATGTAATCTATTAGTGTTTTGCTTACTCATTTGCATATATTTTATAAAGTTTTCATTTCTATAGTTATCATTCTTAGTTGTAACTTCTATCATTTGCTGAGCAGTATAAATAATATTTAAAGGCGTTTTCAATTCATGAGAAACATTTGCAAAGAATTCAGTCCTAATCTTTTCAGCTTCTTCTATCTTCTTATTCGCTTTTTTTACTTTTATATCTTTTATAAATTCACTTAAAAAATGTTTATACATTAAATTAGAAATTAAAATACTAAAGATTACTGTAAACACAATATTAACTATATTATCCATCATGCTCGTTGTATCTTTCGCAAATAATATTATATATGTCACCATCGTTAATGCCGGTATAACAGTTTTGATTACACTAACAATCAACGGAATATAAATCAATGTTGCATAGCAAAACATAATTATTATATATGATGAAATTTGATTTGTACTTTGAAAGAAATCCAAAGAAATAAATACCCCCCACCAAATTACACAATCAGCAAATACTGCATATATAGCTTTATTAGTTTTATATGATAGCTTTTTTGATATAATTTTATAATATATTACCCATATTATCGAAACTATTATCATGCTTACATGCGCTAAGTAAAGGTAATAATAAGATAAATTATCTTTTGATATTGCTTTGTAATAGAATATATCTACTAGAATAAGAATAATATTTAAAAAAATTAATAATAAAAACGGAAGATTCATCTTATTCATACTAGTTTCTATTCTTAATCTTTCAAATTGATGATATTCATTAATATTCTCAAAATATGTTTCTGCCGAAATAAAACATTTTTTTCTTTTGGTAGTCACAAAATTTCCCCCTAATCAACATCTTATTACATATTATACCAAGTTTCTATTTTGGGGTCAATTTATATCATAAGTATAAATATTACAAATTTTCTTTCTTAATACGGTCTTCAGGGTTAATCTTTATCCTTTCCCATTCTCCTACTTCATTCTTTCTAAATTGTGCAATTTCTATATCATAATCATTAGTTAATATATAAAACTCAATTCTATATTCATTACCATCATTTCCTTTAAAATATATATTTTTCACATATCCATCGATAGTTATTTTATCTATTTCTTTAAGAAGATTACACCAATCTCCATATCTTATTAATACCGATAACTTCCCATCATAGTCCCATCGATGATAAGGTGCACACAAATACTCTTCAGGTATAATAGTCATATTAGAAATCTTATAAATACCATCTATTCTTTCTAAATCTATATATCCATAATAATAGACAAAAGCCCCTGCACCAAACTCAGTACCTTGAATAGTCTCAATCTCATAAAAATATTTTAAATCTTTTATATTCTCGTCTATTGGAATCTCTTTCAATTTGATTAGATTTATATGAAGAATATTTTTGAATGAATCTTCATATTTATTATAGCTAATATTGCTCTTATATTCTTTAGTTAGAAAATTATAAGCTATTGGATATGGCTCTTTTGCTCTACCTAGAGTTCCACATCCTGTATATTTATCCTTTACTGGATTTGCTGCCTCTCTCAATACTGAAAAGTAATTTATTACTGTATACTCTGGTGAAATAAGATAATTTATAGGTATCTCTATACTATCTGCTTCCATTCCACTATATAGATTAATAAGATTATTAGTCTCATCATTACCATTTAATATATCTAAGTTTGATGGCCTAAAAAACTTTTCACTATCTTCAATCAATTCATTACTTACACTATTATCTTCATAATCTAAATAAAGTAAATTAGCTCCTAAAGCTATTTCTTCTTCTTTATTCTTATTTATATTTATTGTTAATATAATTATAAAACTTAATATTATTAAATAAAAAATAATTATTCTCTTATTTACATATAGCTTCATTACATTTTCCTTTTTAAATATCAATCAAACATTTCTTATATTAAGTCTATTATTTTATGCATTACAATATAACAAATAATTTGTTATAACATCATATTTAATTCATTATTAAATAAAAAAAAGAGAAAAACATCATCTTGATGCCTTCTCTCTTAAATTTAAAAGTTTTACCAACAGATAGTTATCTTATTTTTTGTGTTTCTGCAAGGTAACTTAAATTCAAAAAACTTTAATTTTTTCCCCTTTGGTGAAAATCTATCACATACTATATGTAAAATATATCCCATGGAAAAACCTAAAGTCAAATAAATATTACCAATTAAATATACACTAAAACAAAATAGTATTGTTCCAAACCATTTATGTGTAAACATCCTATGAGGTGAAAGTTTTCCTAAAATTACTAATGCAAAAAATAATATATATGGAAAATATTCATCCCAATGTTTATTTAAAAACGAAATAATATTATCTATACTTAACGCCATCCCTAACATATAACCTATAACTAAAGCTATTATCAATATAACAATAAATTTATTAAAAAACTGTCTCGCTTTTGAATTATGTGAATCTATATCTGGCATATATGATCCAATAAATCCACCTAAAATTAATGGAACTAAATATATCACACTACTTATAGTATTAGTTAATAAAAAACCGATACCCATAGTAGCTGTAGCTGTAGTTCCAACTATCATATGTTCTTTTCCTTTCATTTAAACTTCTCCATCCTTAGTAAAATATATTACTATTCTACTACATTTGTCTAATATGAGAAAGTATGTTCTGAATAATATTTTTTATATCTTTCAAGAAATTTAAAATTATCTTTCGTATAAGCTATTTTTAAGCAAAAAAAGAGTACCTACATAAGTAAGTACCCTTTCATTATTAATCTAAGTGAATACATTTTACTGGACAAACTTCAACACAAGCCTTACAGTTTGTACATTTTGAATGATCGATTGATGCAACATTATTTGTAACAGTAATTGCTCCAAATTCACATGTCTTTTGACATTTCATACATCCAATACATCCATTTGTACATGCTTTTCTTGTGATTCCACCTTTGTCTTTGTTGTTACAAAGAACTTTAACTTCTTTGCTTATTGGTCTTAAAGCAATTATAGCCTTAGGACAAGTCTTTATACAAGCTCCACAAGCTGTACATTTTTCTGGATCAACCTTAGCTACTCCATCAACTATATGTATAGCATCAAATTCACATGAAACTGTACAATCTCCGAAACCTAAACATCCAAATGCACATGAACCTTTACCTGAGAATAAAAGGTTATTTGCTGCACAAGTTTGAGTTCCTTTATATTCATATTTAGCATTAGTAGCTGAAGGAACACCGTTACATTTAACGAAAGCAACTTCTCTTTCTCCTACTTCTGCTTCTGTTCCTAATATTTCACCGATTTGAGCTGTAGCTGCAGCTCCACCTGGTTTACAAAGTGTTATTTTTTCATTTTTTTCTATTAATGCTACTGCATATTCATCGCAACCAGCATATCCACAAGCTCCACAGTTAGCTCCTGGTAAGCATTCTCTTACCTTACCAACTCTTTCGTCTACTTCAACAGCTAACTTCTTAGATGCTATTGATAATAGAAGTCCTGCAATTAATCCTAGTACTATAAATATTGCAATAGGTACTAAATAAGCTTCTAACATACTTTTTATACCTCACTTTATCTTATTTAAATAGACCGTCAACTACTCCTGAGAATCCAACGAATGAAACTGCTAATATAGCTGCAGCTATTAATGTTATTGGTAATCCCTTAAATGCTTTTGGAATATCTGTATTTTCCATCTTTTGTCTTACTCCTGAGAATAAGATTAATGCTAATGTAAATCCAAGACCAGCTCCTAAAGCATTAACAATTGATTGTAAGAAGTTATATCCGTTATCTATGTTTAAAACAGTAACTCCAAGTACAGCACAGTTAGTAGTTATTAATGGTAAATAAACACCTAATGCCTTGTATAGTGGTGGCATAAACTTCTTTAAAACTATTTCAAGTAATTGAACGAATGTTGCTATTACTAGGATAAATGCAACAGTTTTTAAATATCCTAATTCATATTTATTTAATATTTGATATATTGGGAAAGTAACTGCTGAAGCCATAACCATTACGAAAGTAACAGCTGCACTCATACCTAAAGCTGAGTCAATCTTCTTAGATACTCCTAAGAAAGGACAAATTCCCATGAACTTAGCTAAAACAAAGTTATCAACTAAAATAGCGCTAACTAATATAATCATCATTTCTTTCATCGATTAGCACCCTCCTTCTGAACCATGGCAAGCATCCTTACCTGGACATGCAGAACATCCTGCTTTTTTCTTTGATATACTGTAATTTGTAAGCTTATTAACTAATGCTATTAAGCATCCAAATACGAAGAATCCACCAGCTGGAGTAACGAATATACCCATTGGTTCGATTATATCTTTAGTTAAAGTGATACCCATCCAAGTACCTGAACCTAATATTTCTCTTATAGAACCTATAGCAAATAATGCTAAAGTAAATCCTATCCCCATTCCTATTGCATCTAAGATAGAAGCAAATACTTTATTTTTACAAGCAAACATTTCTGCTCTTGCAAGAATAATACAGTTAACTGTTATAAGTGATAAGAATACACCTAAAGACTTATAAAGTGATGGAAGGTAACTTTGCATTAAGAAACCTACAACTGTAACGAAACCTGCAATAATAACGATAAAGCTTGGAAGTCTAACTTCCTTAGGAATAAAGTTTTTAAGTAATGATATAACTATGTTTGAACCTATTAAAACGAAAGTAGTAGCTAGTCCCATTCCTAGACCATTCATAGCCATAGAAGTTACTGCAAGTGTTGGACACGTACCTAATAATAATACAAGTACTGGATTTTCCTTGATTATACCTTTAGTTAGAATTGATAAGTTACTTACTTTTTCCTTCATTATGCATCCACTCCTTTCACTGCTTCTATTGCAGCTCTAACTGCTTCATTTAATCCATTTGATGAGAAACTAGCTCCTGATACTACTATATCTTCTGCTAATTCAGCTTTTCCAACGAATTGACTTAAGAACTCTGCATCTGCAACTTGAGTTCCTAAACCTGGTGTATCATTTATTCCTAAAACTTTCACACCAGTAATGTTCTTATCAGCATCGAATCCAACTACTACGTTAATAGTATCTTCGAAACCTTCACCTGTTGCATCTATAACATATCCAGCTCCGTTTACAGCCTTAAGAGCAAATTTCACGTTGCTTCCTTCTACTGTAATTTCTTCGAAGCTATCTCCTTCAGCTAATACTTCTGGAGCTGCATTCATTACATCATCAATAGTAACTGCACTTGCAGATTTAAACTCTTCAGCTGGAGCTGCTGGTTTTTCTTCTGCTACTGGCTTGTCTTCAGATGGTGCAGCTGATGCACTTCCACCTTCTAATTGTCCACCTGATTTTATTATGTTAAACGCATCAAATGCATTTGTTATTGCTTCATTTAATCCCTTAGATGAGAATGTAGCTCCTGATACAGCATCACTACCATCTACTGAAGTCTTTCCTATAAATGTTGCTAAGAAATCAGCATCCTCAGTTACTTTTGTTCCGATACCTGGTGTTTCAGACATTTCATATACTTTAACTCCAGTAATCTTACCATCGTTATCTAATCCAACTAAAACACTCATATCTCCACCGTAACCTTTTCCGATGGCATTTATTACGTAACCTGCATCATTAGATGTTCCTATAACAGCTGGAACAGTTGCACTTGAACCTACACCTGCATCATCAAATCCTTCTCCACCTGGTAAAACATCTACTGCCATTGCTAACATTTCATCGCTTATAGCTGGTCCAGCTACACCTACACCTGTTAAGTTGTAAGTTAAAACTAATACAGCTGATACTACTAAAGTTATTAATCCAAGAACTAGCGTTGGTCTTAATATTGAACTTTGTTTGCTCATTATCTCTTACCTCCTAACGCTTTTAATCTAGTTGCCTTATCAATATATGGAACTAAAATGTTCATAAGTAATATAGCAAAAGATACACCTTCTGGATATGAACCAAATACTCTGATAAGAACTGTGATAAATCCACAACCTATACCGAATATTAATTTACCCATATTAGTAACTGGTGATGTTGAATAATCAGTTGCCATAAATATTGCTCCTAAGAATAATCCTCCACCTAAAATTTGAGCTAAAGGATTTACTCCTAAAACAGCAGTGAAAACAAATACTGTTCCGATAAATGCTACTGGAATTATTGGGTTTATAACTTTTCTATATACTAAGTATATTCCACCAATTAATAATGCTAATGCACTAGTTTCACCTAATGATCCACCTGTAGTTCCTAAGAACATGTTTAAAAGGTTTGGTGTTTCACCTGCAGCTATTTGAGCCATTGGTGTTGCACCTGAAACTGCATCTGCTACAGCAGCAATTTTTGGAGCTGCCCAGTTAGTCATTTGTGTTCCAAATGAAACTAAAAGTACTATTCTAGCTGTTATAGCTGGATTAGCAAAGTTTTGTCCAATTCCACCAAATAATTGTTTAACTATAACTATTGCTACAAATGAACCTATAACACACATCCATAGTGGCATAGTTGATGGTAAGTTAAACGCTAAAATTATACCTGTTACAACAGCACTTAAATCGCTGATTGTATTCTTTTTATTCATTATTCTTCTACTTAAATATTCAAAACCAACACATGAAGCTACACATACAGCTGTAACTAATCCTGCTCTTAATCCAAATATAATATTTGAAGCTATTAAAGCTGGTATTAAAGCTATTATTACATCTCTCATTATTGTAGATGTAGTTGTGCTACTTTTAACGTGTGGTGATGATGTTACTATTAGTTTTTCCAAAACAAATCACCCTTCAAATTAAATTTTATATGATATTATTTTTGCATAGCTTGTCTTACAAACATTTTAGCTAATTGATTCTTTTGAGCTAAATTACGTTTTGCTGGACAAACATATGAACAACATCCACAGTTCATACATAAGTTAACATCGTGAGCTACTAAGCTTTCTGCATTTCTTGCATCATATGCCTTTTCTAATGCAGCAGGCATTAAGTTTAATGGACATGCATATACACATTTTCCACATCTGATACAATCAGTTTCTTCTGCTGGAGTAGCATCCTTTTCATTTAAAGCGATAATTGCATTGTTATTTTTAACTATTGGTTGTTCTAAATCTGGTACTGCTATTCCCATCATTGGTCCACCCATTAATATTTTCTTGCAATCTGCTTTTAATCCACCACAGAATTCAAATACGTCCTTTATAGGAGTTCCTAATGGTACTATTACGTTCATTCCTTTATTTGCTCCAGTACCATCAACTGTTAATCTCTTAGAAACTAATGGCATACCTGTTTTTAAGTACTTAGCTATAAAGCTTACAGTTGTTACATTAAGTACAATTACACCTGCATCTGCTGGTAATTGTCCATCATTAACTATTCTACCTGTAGTTGAGTAGATTATTACTTTTTCTGCTCCTTGAGGATATTGAGCTTTAAGTTCTACAACATCAATTCCTTCATGTTTTTCACTTAATTCGCCTAATAATTTAATTGAAGCTGGTTTATTGCTTTCAATTCCTATGTAAGCATTTTTAATATTAATCCACTTCTTAACTACATTGATACCTTCAATGATATCTTCTGGGCTTTCCATACATTCTCTGTAGTCAGATGTTATATATGGTTCACATTCTGCCGCATTGATAACTAATGTATCAATTTGGTCTAAATTTTTAGGATTTAACTTGATGTGAGTTGGGAATCCAGCTCCCCCTAATCCTACTACTCCTGATTCCTTAACAGCAGCAATAAATTCTTCTCTAGAATTTACTACTGGAACCTTAACTTCTTCACTGATAGCTTGTTCACCATCAGACTCAATTACTACAGCTTTTGAAACCATTCCTAGTGCATTTCTGAATTCAGTAACTTGTTTAACTTTTCCTGATACAGATGCATGTATAGGAGCACTAAATGGAGCATTGCTCTCTCCTATCTTTTGTCCAACCTTTACTAAGTCACCCATCTTTACTAATGGCTCACATGGCGCGCCAATGTGCATACTCATCGGTATTGTTACAGTGCTTGGTACAGGCATAGAAACAGTTTTTTCTTCTGCAGTATTTTTTAAATGTTTTACAAAAATACCACGTAGACTTTTTGTACTTTTAATCCTTCCCACTAAAATCACCTTTTCCTGTAATTTCTTTTTTTGAATTAAATATTGTTAAAAACATATCTAATTTCAACTTGCAATAAATACAACCTTCCAGAGAGGTAAAATACTTCCAAAAGCTCATATTTATTAGCTTTAGTAAAAAATTTATTACTATATATTGTTTAATAACTCTTATATTATAGCATAAAAATTTAAACTTTCAATTTACTTGTTATAAAAAACACATTTTTTTAAAATTTTTTAAATGAAAGTTTTATTTAATTTGTAATTTTTTCTAAACATCTCTTTCATATTTCAACATAAAAATACATACCAGATTACATTTTCATAATATGGTATGTATTTATCCATTTTTAACTATGCTTTTTTATTTATTACATACATAGCATTGTTAGATTTACTCCAAGCTAATAAAAACTCTTCTAATTTATATTTTCTTCTTACACTCTCATTATTTTTTCCAGCTGGATCATTTACTACTACATAAGTTTGACCATTACTATCCGATGTTATTCCACAAACTACTATTAAATGCCCTGATGTTGTTACTGGTGAATTTTCTATATATGGATAGTCCTTATTATTTTCATCATTAGTATATTTAACACTAACTATTACTGGATATCCTTTTAAAATTTCTCTTTGTAATGCTTCTAATGATCCATATTCAATATAAGATTCATATCCAAGACTTCCTGCAAAAGCAACATTAAAAGTCCAATTTCCAAATCCTTTATACATATAGTCATAACAATTCCAGGCGACATCCTCAACCATTAAATTTTCTCCCATCCCATTTAACACCATAGTTAAACTTGTAGGACTACATATCCTAGATGCTATAGACTCTTCTCTTTCATACTGAGAGAAACACGGTGTTTCTATAGTATTTTCACAATATATTTCATCAACTTCTTTTGAAAAAACCTCTTTAGCTACTACTGTATCTATGAACGTTGCAGTTATTTGACTAATAGTAGGCGTGTTATTTGAATCTGCACTATATAGTTTAACTTTTATTTGAAGCTTTTTAGCTACATTATTACTTTTATCATTTAACACAAACACATCAGTATCAACTTTTGCTATTTCACATTTAGAATTAGCCGAACTACTATTTATTGTTGAACCCCATATTCCCCACGAAAGATACTCTGACCATTTTCCTATTGCTTTATTTCTTTCTACTACATAAACCCTTGCCAAAACTTCAATATAAGTATTCTCTGGAGTTTTACTATTCCATGATAGTATTAAATTAGTAAAATCTTCTGTATCTATTTCTTCTGATATATATGTTCCTAACTCACTATAAGTATCACCTTCTTTTAAAAGAGTTAGTACATCCTCTCCCTCTTCTTTACTAATCTCTATATCTTGTAGCTCTCCTTTATTAAATGTATCCTCTCCTTTTAACTTAATTAACCTTTTTGATTTCAACTCATCATTATTTTTACTTTTCGTACTCACAAACTCTTCTCCTTTAAAATTACTATTCTTTACAAACATAAAATACTTAAAACTTACTATAATAACTATAATACATAAAGCACCATAAAATATTGACCACTTTTTTCTCATTAATATATTATTCCTCTCAAACTCAACTCACTTCTTGCTCCATATCATTAAACTTATCATAAAGTATAACTATATTAATAGCAGAATCTATTTCTTTTTTATTCATAAAAAATACACCTCTAAAATTTAGCCGTAAATACTTAAACTAAAAAGGTGTATTATAATTCCATTTTCTTACATTCTATAAGTCATCATATCATCTATCTCTGTAACTCTTACTGAGTCTAAGCTTTCAATAATATTCATTATTTCACTAATTTCTTCTTTGTATATTTTAGCTATATTTCTTTTAATATAATTATATATTATATATTTTAATTCTTTATTAACATCTAAACTTAACTCTATTTCTATAGTAGATATGTCTTCATTCTCAAATGCATCTTCAATCTTATTAAAAAACAAATTATATTTTATTAATCTCTCTTTATCTATATCTAAAAAATATTTTACAAACTCATGATTAATCATAGAATCTCCTATAACTTCTAGAAATGTATTTACCTCTTTCCTTGACAATAATAATTTATTTATAATCATAACATCCTCCACCTAATAATTACTTAAATCTTTGAATCTATTTATACAATTACAAATTTAAATATAACTTTCCTTAGATTATATTAAGTAATTCTACAAATTATACCTATACATATTAATATTAAAATAATAAAGAAGTTGTTGATAACTCTCTTAAATAAGATCTTTACCAACAACTTCTGAATCTGTTATGCGTGTTTTATTATTCTTTTATTTCTTCTTTTTCTTCATCTTTATCCACTTTATCATCTTCTGAAGCTTCTAAACTACTATCAACTTCAGAATCTTCAATGTTATTACATGAGAATTTTTCAAAAGAAACTATCTTTTTTACTGGTGCAAGTAAAAAACCTACTGTTGCTCCTGCTAAGAAAGAAACTGCTCCAATTAAAACTTTTTCCTTGTTATCCACTTTTCTACCTCTATATATAAAATACTTCATACTTCTATACTATTCAAAACCTTAATTTATTTTACAAAAATTTTATCTTACTATTTTTCTAGTTACTGTACCTACTCCTATTCCTATTATTATTAATCCAACTAACATTTCTACATTTCCTAGAAATTCTGAAACCCTAACTGGTTCTATGCTACTAGATCCAACTCCTGAGAACATACCACAACTAAGGGTAATTGCTTTATGTATATTTAATAGATGGTAAGTTAAATCATTACTGTATATTTTATAATTTAAATAACTTATTATATTATCATCTATTTTTATTCCAAATATTAAATATAAAATTGCAAAAATTAATATAGTTGCTAATGCAAAAATAATTGAATATATAGGTCTTTCTCCATAACCACAAATTGACCAATATAAAAATGAGTTTATTCTTGGAAAAATTTTTAAAGTCTTTCTTTGCGTCAACTTACACAAATAATAGTACTCACCAAAGTTATTATTCAGATTATTTTCCTTAAATTTATCTCCTATTGTTTCATAGGTCATATATAACCCTTCATATTCATTTCTGTCTTTCTCTCTAAGCTTTATTTTGTCAAAAAATGTCTTTTCATCTAACTTACTCTTTATTTTATCAGTAAAATCTAAATCTATAATATATGTACTCATTATTTTTGCTCCAGATAGATCACAATCTTCTATTCTAATACGTTTTAATTCTGAGTCTATTATAATCAAACTAGTCATATCACTTAATAAAAAGTAAGTATTACTAATAAAACAACTACTAAATATACAGTAAGCTATCGTGCTTCCATCAAACTTAGCATATATTTCACAATTACTAAATTCACATGAAAAATTATCTCTTCTATTTAATGAAGGTTTCTTTTCACTTTCCTCTTTATAAAAGCTACAGTTTTTAAATATAACTCCTCCACTTTCAAATTTGCACTTTTTAAATATACACCCTATAAAATTACAATTTTCAAATTTTATATTACCAAAAGTGCAATTTTCAAATATAGTACAAACTATATCTTTATCATTGATTTTCTCATAATCTTCTTCATCTTTAATTCTTCCTATTCCAAAATGTTTATCTTCAAATTTTTTATAGCTATATTCATTATCAGGAATATAAATTTTGGGCAAATCTTTTGTTTCAATTAGTTTATTAAATATTTCTTCATTATTCTTTCTTCTTTTTTTTAACTGTTCTCCTGTTACTTGTCTTTCCTCTTTAAAATTTACATATGACACTATACATTCAACCCCTTATATAACTATTATGTTATTTATACAAGTACTTTATTCTTCTAAGTAAAACAAAAAGTACTTGCGCTTACACAAGTACTTTTTCCTTAATTAACTTCATTTGAATTATTGGTATCATTTTTATTGATACTATCTTCTATACTTTTATTATCTATATTGTTATTTATATCTTTAGGCTGAATATTAGTTACTGAATATATTTTATCTATTATAATATCGTATCCACCACATAACATAACTGTTACTATTAATGAATTAATAAAAACACCATAATAATATATTACTGTTTGCGTTGCTGTCTTTGTTACAAGTCCCATTATTATAATATGACTTATAGCTAGAAGAAAAGTATAAAATCTAGTTCTAATATTTTTAATTATAGGTAAATTCTTTGTAACAAAAACGATTAACTCTACAACAAAAAGTGTTCCTGTAAAACTTGCTAAAAAATCTGTAGTAACGAAATTATTTATTTCCATAAATTACTCCATTTAAATCTTTATAATTATTATATTTTAAAAATATTATTGTGTTCTTAAGTTAAATTATTATATTTTATTAAATATTTAAAGTTATATCTAAGTAATATAATTAAACTTTACTTTTCTTATATGATGATGGTAGTAATATTATGATTTATTTATATTTAAACTAAATTAAATTTACTTTATCTCTTTTAATAAACTTTCCTCTACCTTTTTTACCAATAAATTTTCCTTTATAATATATAATTTCACCATTACTTATAGTCATTATTGGATATCCCTTTACTTTAATTCCTTCATAAGCAGTATAATCCACATTTGAGTGTAAATTATTTGCACTAAGCACCTCTTCTCTATTAGGATCTATTATTACTAAGTCACCATCACTTCCAACTTGAATAGTACCTTTCTTAGGATATAATCCAAAAATCTTTGCTGGATTTGTTGCACAAACCTCTACAAATTTATTTATACTAATCTTCTCTTTCATTACACCTTCTGAAAATATTAATGGTATCCTCTCCTCAACACCAGGAGCTCCATTTGGACATTTAGTAAAATCATCTTTACCTAACTGCTTGTCTTTTGAAAATGAAAAAGGACAGTGATCTGTAGCTATAGTTTGAATATACCCTTCATTTATTCCCCTCCATAACTCATTACAATTATAACTTTTCCTAAGAGGAGGACTCATTATATATTTTAAACCTTCATTATTATCTAATTCATATTTCTCTTCATTCAATATTAAATATTGAGGGCATGTTTCTGCATAAACCTTTTCTCCTCTTTCTCTTGCCATCTTAATATAATCTAGCCCTAACTTAGTAGATAAATGTACCACATATAGAGGTGCATCTCCAGCTATTTTTGCAATATTTATCATTCTATTAACAGCTTCCCCCTCTGCCTCTTCAGGTCTACTCAAACAATGGTACTTTGGAGACTTTAATCCTTCTTTAGTAAATTTCTCTCTTAAATATTTTATACTTCCATGATTCTCACAATGTACAGTAGTAATACTGTCTAACTCATTTAATCTTTTAAATATTTTTACCATATCTTCATCTTCAATTTTATAGTCATATGTTAAATAAGCTTTAAAACTACTTATTCCTTCATCTTCAACTATGCTCTTCATCTCTTCTAGTATATTTTCATCTATATGTTGTATTACTCCATGAAAACTATAATCGATTACAGCATTATTATCAGCATATTTATGATATACATCTACTTGATGCTTCAAATTACAATTCTTAGGTCCAAATCCCATATGATCAACTATAGTTGTTGTTCCTCCACAAGCTGCTGCTATAGTCCCTGTATAAAAATTATCATTAGCTCTTGCTATACCTACATCAAGGTTAAAATGAGTATGTACATCTACTCCTCCTGGAATTATATACATACCTTTTGCATCTACTATCTTATCAGCATCTTTTAAAAGTTCTAATCCTATTTCACTTATTCTACCTTTTTTTATATAAATATCTCCATTATAAATATCACTAGCTGTTACTATAATTCCATTTTTAATCAATAAAGACATAATCATCAACCTCACTTTATATACTCTCTCACAATAATTTACGATATTATTCCATGAAGCTTATATAAAAAAAGACTGAATTTTATCAGTCTTTCTAAATAATAAACTCTTTACCCTATAGCATTTATATTTTCTTCTTTATACATTTATTACTTAAAATATTCAATTCCTATTGCTTCTCTTACTTCTTTTGTTGTTTTACTTGCTACTTCTCTAGCTTTAATGCTTCCTTCTCTTAATATCTTATATACATAATCTAAATCTTTCTCATATTCACTTCTTCTTTTTCTTATTGGCTCTAATTCTGCCTGTAGCACTTCATTTAAATAACGCTTTACTTTTACATCTCCTAAGCCACCTTGTTTGTACCGCTCTTTCATACTACAAACTTCCTCTTTATCTTTACAAAAAGCATCTAAATAAGTAAATACAGTGTTTCCTTCAACTTTACCTGGATCTGATACTTTGATATGGTTAGTATCTGTATACATGCTCATAATTTTTTTCTTAACCACATCAGCTTCATCTGATATATAAATAGCATTCCCTAATGACTTACTCATTTTTGCTTTACCATCAATTCCTGGTAATCTTCCTAAAGTATCTTCAGGAACCATTGCCTTAGGCTCCACTAATATATCTCCATATATAGAATTAAAGGTTCTAACTATTTCTCTAGTTTGCTCAATCATAGGCAATTGATCTTCTCCAACTGGCACTAAATTAGCTTTGAATGCTGTTATATCAGCAGCTTGACTTACAGGATATATAAAAAATCCAGCAGGTATACTGTTTTTAAAATTTCTTAATTTAATTTCCTCTTTTACTGTAGGATTTCTATTTAATCTAGCTACCGTAACAAGATTTAGATAATGCATAGTTAATTCATTTAACTCTTGTATTTGTGATTGTACAAATATAGTAGCTTTACTTGGTTCTATTCCAACTGCTAAATAATCTAAAGCAACTTCTATTAAGCTATTTCTTATCTTTTCAGGATTTCTTGCATTATCTGTTAATGCTTGCTGATCAGCTATCATAATAAAACTTTCATACTTTCCAGTGTTCTGTAATTTAACCCTGTTTTTTAATGAACCTATATAATGTCCTAAATGTAATTTGCCAGTTGGTCTATCCCCTGTTAAAATAATTTCTTTATTCATACTTTTTAACACCTCCAATAATTAAACTCAATTTGTAATCAAAGTAATACTCTGAATACTATTTTCTAATTTCTATACCATAAAAAAACAAAAACTCCATCCTATAAATATTATAGGACGGAGTTAATCCGCGGTACCACCTAAATTGTATAATTTAAAATTATACCTCTTAAATTCAAGTACTAACATACTTTACCTGCTATAAGGTGCATGTCACCATATCACATACTCTTATAAAAATTTCTGCTAATTCCTCTAAGGTCCATTCACTAAATTTTTTCTTGCTAAGATTTCACCATCCTTAACTCTCTTAATTGAATCTAAATTTAGTTACTTCTCCTTTTCATAGGATTAATATAATTCATTTACATATATTGTATAATGCTTTTATCATATATTCAATATTTTTATAATTTTATTTTCCATTTATTCTATCAATATATTCTCTCATTATTCTTGCAGATGAAGTAAACTTTTCTTTTTCTTCATCTGAAAAATCTACTTTAAGCACTTTTTCTACTCCATTTTTTCCTACAATTGTTGGAACACTTAAATAAGTGTCACTTACACCACAATAATCATTAAGAAGCGTTGATACTGTTAAAATAGTTTTTTCATCCCTTAAAAGAGCCTCCACTATTCTAACTAAAGCAACAGCAACTGCAAATGCTGTAGCTCCTTTACGATTTATTACTTCATAAGCACAATTCTTAACATCCTCTGCTATAACTTTTTCTGTTTCACAATCCCATTCTATTGAATTTTGTTCTGAAAAGCTTTTAACAGGAATAGTTCCAACTCTTAATGATGACCAAGGAACAAATTCACTATCTCCATGCTCACCCATTACAAAACCATCAATTGTTCTTCCATCTATCTCAAAATATTTTCCAAGTAAACTTCTAAGTCTAGCTGTATCTAAAACTGTTCCTGATCCTATAACTCTTTCTTTTGGGAATCCTGATAACTTATATGTCATATAAGCTAAAATATCTACTGGATTTGATACTACTAGTAATATTGCATTAGGACTTGCCTTAGCTATCTTAGGAATAAAATCTTTAAATATACCATAGTTTTTATCTACTAAATCTAATCTTGTTTCTCCTGGTTTTTGATTTAATCCAGCAGTTATAATAACAACATCAGAATCTTTAGTATCTTCTATTGTTCCTAAAGTAACATTACATGGTTTGCATAATGAACTTCCATGCATTAAATCCATTACTTCTCCTAAAGCCTTTTCTTGATTTATGTCATTTATCACTATTTCCCTTGCTATACCTTTTTGCAATAATGCAAAAGCTGTTGTTGCTCCAATTGATCCTGCTCCTATAATTGATATTTTACTCATAGCTTTCACCCCTTGATTTTATATTGTTAATAAGTGCTATTGTTTAATAATTGTTATTTTAGTATATTATACCATATATTTTTTGTAATAAAAAATAAATTCATTCATATTATTAACTTTATTAAATCTAATATTCATACTATTAAATAACTTTTATATTATTAACCTCTTTAAAAAAAATAAAGCCAAGAGATATCTTATTAATCTCATGGCTTTTATTCTTTATTTCTTTGCTATATTAAGAGCTAGATCTATTACTTTATCAGCATTTCTCATTCCATATGTTATATGATCTATAATTTGTACCGGTATTTCTTTAGGCTCTGCCATTTCTCTTACCTTTCTTATGTAGTGCTTAACTTGCGGTCCAAGTAAAATTACACTAGCTCCATCTATCTCTTTAACTATATCCGTATATCCAACTCCTGTAATATCTAAATCAAGATTTTTTTCAATAGATATTTTATTCATCTTATTTACTAAGTCTCCTGTAGACATACCGTTTAAACAAACAAGAACTATCTTCATCTTACTTCTTTCTCCTCCCACCTTAAAATATTATACGAATTCAAAATATCTTTCGTTTCCATATCCCTCTCCTTTGATAACATTTTCATTAATGGTGTTATTATAATTCTTTAAATTTATACTTCCACCTATAATATACTTATTTACATATCTCTAAATATATTCATCAATTTTATTTACATATTAAAAACCTCAAGCAATTCCACAACTTGAGGTTTTAGAATTTTTTAAAACTATCTTTACTCACACCTTGTTATAAGACTATATGAATCTTGTCTAATACTTATATCATTTATCTTTTTAATTGATATTTTTATTTTCCCTCCTACAACAGTATTAATATCTAAAAACTTATCAGTTTCTTTCTTTTCCTTTTCGATTTCTTTTTCCCAAATAAAAATTTTCTTATTTAATATTGCAGAGGATATTCTAACGATATTAACTTTATTCTCAATCTCTTTTTGTTCTACTTTAAGTCTTTTATATTCATTCCACATAATCTCCATAGAATCTTCCTCATTATCATTAAATAAACTTCTATAATCTTCCGCAATATCTAACTCAACTTTTTTCTTAGGATATTTTTCTACCTTCCATTCAAAAACTTTAGCTAAATATATTTGAAAATCACTTGATACATTATTTTTTTCTACTCCAATAGGATGATACAAACCTTTTTCATCAACTCTGTATTTTTTAATTATCTCTGATGTACCATCCACTATATATTTATTTTTATTAACTTTATCATTTTTATATCTATCTTTAATTATATTAGATATTATTCCCTGTCTTATCTTCAGCTCCTCTATTTTCCAAAGATATTCTGCTATACATTCTGCATCTAACAATCTCAACATTTTATTATTTGTTATATCTAACTTAGTTAAGTCCAGTGTAATAATTTCTTCCCCAAATACATTATTTATTGATTTAATTAATTTTCTTTTTTTATATTTTGCTTTAAGTTTATTGGAAAGCTTACACCACATAACTCCCATATTCAATTTACCATTTAGCACCAACGTATACTCTCTAAATATATAAGAATCTAACTTTAATTTATTTTCTTTATTTTTTACTTCTCCGTCTATTTTAACCTTAGCGAAGATATTTAATTTCTTACTTCCTATAACTATATCTTTTATCTCTCCATAACCAATTTTAGGTCTTATAAAAATGTAATTATCTTCTATCATATAGTTTTTTTGAGTTGTTCTTTTATAATCATAGCTATAATCCCAAAGTAATTTTGATTCTTTATCTTCCATTATTTCATTTAGTATTTGAATCAAACATTCAGCCTCTTCATTTTTTGAATTTGCTTTTATCTTTAACTTTCCCTCTTTAAATCTATTGCTTCTTTCATCAATACATAACGTTAATATATTCATTACTTTTATTTTTTCTTCAATATTAAAGTCTTTTTCTAATAAATTATATATATAAATATCACCCATTTGAGCTACTATTTCTTGTCCACTTTCTATATTTTCATTTTTAATATAATATAATGCTAAAGAGTATAAAAAATCTTCTTTTATTGCTTCATCGATTTTATTTTTCTTTATAGCTTTAAACTTTTCTTCATTTATAATTAAATCATCTTCAAAAACAACTATTTCACATTTATCATAGGATATACTTCTATGTCCTCTCATTCTTCTAGCTTCTTTTGTAATAAAATAATCATTACTTTCAATACTATAATCTTCACCTTTATCTGAAACTTTTTTTATTAAATAAAAATTACACATCTTATTTTCATATTCAGATATTTGAAGCTTTTCCCCTCCTAAATATTCCACTTCTAAAGACTCTTTACTTTTTAACATATTTTTCTCCTAAATATATCACTATGTAATAGTATATTTAGGAAAATAAAAACTTATGAACTCTAGTTCTAATATAAAATGTTTTTATAACAAAAATCTAGCTAAGTAATATTTAGCTAGAATAATATACTTTTTATTTACCACCCTACACCTAGATTATCAACTAATATCTAATAAATATTTTTATTAACAAGTTTAGAATAAATATCTTCCACTGAACAAATAATACTTATATCAAAGAATTATTTGTTTCAAAAATATATAAACTAAAAGGAGTAATCAATATGAAAAAACATTTCTCAAAATCTATTAACTTTTATTAATAACTTTACTAGTAGTAGGGCTTTTTGTTGGTTGTGATAATAAAACTACTAATGATACTACAAACAATAAACCGCAAACAGAAAACTCTACTAACAATACTACTAACAATTCTACTACAGATAATAAGGAATCAAGCAATTCAGGAAATGAAAAGACCTTTACTCTTGATGAACTATCTAAATACGACGGTACAAATGGTCAGCCTGCATATATAGCTGTTGATGGTGTTGTTTATGATGTAACTAGTAATTTTCCAAATGGTGAACATCATGGCTGTAAAGCTGGTACAGATTCAACTGAATCAATCAAAAAGATTTCTCATGGTTCTGCAATATTAAGTAACTCACCTGTAGTTGGAAAATTAGCACAATAGTAAAAGCTCGGCAATTAGCCGAGTTTTTTTTGCTAATACCGTTAATTGACTATATAATATTTATAAAATATTATATTAAGGAGGTTATCTTAAATGAATTCTAAGAACAATGAAGAAGTTATATGTCCAATTTGTGGAGAAATAATGGATAAATATCCTTATGCATATGATAATAATCAGTATGGTAAACTTTATTACAAATGTGATGTATGCGGCCATAAAGAAGTAAAAATTATATAGCTTATCATAATAAAAAAGTGCCTAGATAATCTATCTAAGCACTTCTTATTTTTAACTACTTTCTTTTATTAACTATTCAATCTATCCCAAAGCTTAGCTGATACCTCTCTTGATTTAGTTAATATTTCTTCTTCATCAACAGTTAATATTTTTCTATCTTTCATTACTACCTTACCATTAATTATTGTTGTATCTACTGACCTACCTGTCATTCCAAAGAATATATGTCCAAATAAATTATTTTCATTCATAACTGTAAGCGGATTATAATCTACTACTATTAAGTCAGCGTAAGCACCTTCTTTTAAAATTCCAACTTCATTTTTAAAGTACTTTGAAGCAATTTTACTATTATTCTTAAAGGCCATAGTTCCAGTTTCCATAAAACCTATATTTGGATTACAAAGATTGGCTTTATGAATTATATTTTCAACCTTAATAGATTCAAAAATATCACTTGTATAACCATCTGTTCCTAAGCCTACTGTTAATCCTTTTTCAAAAAATCTAATAACAGGTGCACATCCCACTGCATTTCCCATATTAGATTCTGGGTTATTAATTACAGTAGTATTAGTTTCTTTTAGAATATCCATCTCTCTATCATTTACATGAATACAATGAACTGCTAATGTCTTTTCACCTAAAATTCCATAATCATTTAGCCTTTCTACAACTCTCTTACCACTTCTATTTAAACTATCATATACATCTTCAATACCTTCTGCTACATGTACATGATACCCTACATCAAGTCCCTCCATAGCATCAACGCATTTTAAAAGGCTTTCATGACTTAAAGTAAAGGATGCATGCATTCCAAACATACCTTTTACCATATCATCAGTTCTACTATTGACATATTTTATAAAATCTATATTCTCCTTTATTCCAGCTTCTAATATATCTTTACCATCTCTATCAGATACTTCATAACAGAAACTTCCTCTTACCCCTAAATCTTCAGCAGCTTTTGCTAAAGTAAAAAGACTTCCTTCTACTGACATAGGACTTGCATGATGGTCGAAAACAGTTGTTACTCCATCTTTGATACACTCAATTAAAGTAGTATATGCACTATACTTGTTATCCTCTTCTGTAAGCTTTTTATCTATTTTCCACCAAACATTTTTTAATATATCTGTAAAAGACTTAGCTGGAGGATTATTTAGGTTTAATCCTCTTGCAAAAGCACTATAAATATGATGATGAGTATTTATAAGTCCAGGCATTATAACCTTTCCAGAAACATCTATTACTTCAGCTTGTCCGTATTTAACCCTTAATTCTTTGGTTGTACCAATTTCCTTTATAATATTTCCATCTATTAGAACAGCTCCATTTTCTATAAAAGGATTGTTTTCATCATGAGTAATTACTCTTCCATTACATACTAATATCATAACTATCTCCTAACTTTATTCTTTTCCGTATTCGCCTTCCCAAACAATCTTCTTATACTTATCTGGGTCTGTATCTCCTTCTGTACTAAACAATAATATTTTTGAGTTTTCGTCTAATCCTAAAGTATCTTTTAATTCTTTGTATTCAGTATTAGTCATGATTTCATATATAAGCCCTAAAGTTACTGCTCCTGATTCTCCAGAAACTACTTTAGTATCACCTTTCATTGGATTACCAAGAATTCTCATTCCATTTGCTGCAACATAGTCAGGACAAGAAACGAATAGCTTTGAATAGTTCTTAAGAACCTTCCACCCTATTGTATTTCCTTCTCCACAAGCAAGACCTGCCATAATAGTTGGCATATCTCCATCTACTACCCTAAGATTTCCATCATTAGCTACTGCTGATTTATAAAGACAAGCTGCTTCACTAGCTTCAACTATTGTAGTTTTTGGACAATCATCTCCAAATATAGATGCAAAGAATCCTTGAATTCCACCAGCTAATGATCCAACACCTGCTTGTAGAAATATATGTGTTGGCCTTTCTACTCCATAGCTTCTTAATTGATTTAATGCTTCAAGCCCCATAGTCCCGTAGCCTTCCATAATCCACGCTGGAATATCCTCATATCCATCCCAGGCAGTATCTTGAATAACTACACCATTATGCTCATCTGCGTACTTTGCAGCAAGCCTAACAGCTTCATCATAATTCATATCTGTTATAGAAGCATCAGCACCTTCTTTTCTAATATTCTCTAATCTAGTTAAAGAAGAGCCTTTAGGCATATAAACTACGGACTTTTGTCTTAATTTATTTGCCGTCCAAGCTACACCTCTTCCATGATTCCCATCAGTAGCAGTTACAAAAGTTATATCTCCTAATTCCTTTCTAACTTCATCTGAAATAAGCTTTTCATATGGAAGTTCTGATATATCTTTACCTAATCTTTGAGCCATATATTGAGCCATAGCAAAAGAGCCTCCAAGAACCTTAAATGCATTAAGTCCAAATCTATATGACTCATCTTTTATATAAATTCCACCTAAACCTAAATATTCACTAAGCTTATCTAATGCAACAAGTGGTGTTTCCTTATATTGTGGAAAACTAGAATGAAAGTCTCTAGCTTTCCTTATTTCTTTTTCAGATAAAAATTCTAAATCTATTTCTTCTTTATTATGAGGTAAAGTATTTACCTTCCATTTTATTTTTCCCCTCATTTCCCCATTCCCCTTTTATACTCTATTTGCTTATTCTTGTTCCTGTTTTACCAGCTATTCCATCCTTAGCTCTTTCTAATAGTGTTATTAACGCATAACGGCCTTCTTTTGATTCTGCAAATTCTATGGCAGCCTCAACCTTAGGCTTCATTGATCCAGGAGCAAATTGCCCTTCTTCTACGTACATTTTCATTTCTTCAACCTTTACATCATCAAGCCATTTTTGATTTTCTTTCCCGTAATTTATAGCTGCTTTTTCTACTGCAGTTAATATAATAAGGCAATCAGCATCTAATTCCTTAGCTAATTCACAACTTGCAAAATCCTTATCTATTACAGCATCAACACCTTTTAATTTACCATCTTTCTTTATAACTGGAATTCCTCCACCACCACAAGCAACTACCACGTGCCCAGCATCTGCTAAAGTTTTTATAGTTTCAATTTCTACTATGCTCTTAGGTTTTGGTGAAGCTACGACTCTTCTATATCCCCTACCAGCATCCTCTATTACATTTTCACCTTTTTGGACCATTAAATCTGCTTCTTCTTTAGTCATAAATCCGCCAATTGGTTTTGTTGGATTAGTAAATGCAGCATCATTTTTATCTACTTCAACCTGAGTTATTATTGTAGATACACTTTTATTTATACCTCTTTCTAGAAGTTCTTCTCTTAAGGCATTTTGAAGATCATATCCTATATATCCTTGACTCATTGCAACACAAACAGACATTGGACACAATGAATACTTAGGATAATTTTTACCAAGTTCTGTCATGGCCAAATTTATCATACCAACTTGAGGCCCGTTTCCATGAGAAACTATAACTTCATTCCCATCTTCAATTAAATCTATAATTGCTTTAGCTGTAGATCTTACAGCTACCATTTGCTCCTCCAAATTATTTCCTAAAGCGTTTCCTCCTAAAGCAATAACTACTTTGCTCATAATTTTCTCCTTTCAAAACCGTAACTTAATACTATAAATAATTAAAAAGGTAGCTTAGCCACTATTGAAAATTTACCTCCAATTAGTATTATCTTTTCTTTTAATACAGATGCTATTCACTACCTTTTAATTTAATAAAATTTCATCCTTAACTATTCTATAATATACTATTTTAATTTTCTAGCTTTATTATCATTTTCTAATTTAGCTAAAATCTCTTGAGGATTTTTAACCTTGCTTAAAAATATCATTGCAGCTATTATATATGGTTTGAAGCTAGCTTCTTTATATAAAGGATCTCTATATCTATCAAAAACAGATGCTGCTACTTCACCTGCTTCACAGCTTACACCAGTTATATCTGCAGGTAAGCAGTGTAAATAAAGTGCTGAGCCATCCTTAGTTAATTTCATCATTTCTTCAGTACATTCCCAATCTTTGTGATTAGCATTATGTGCTAATAATTCTTTTTCTAACTCCTTAATTCCCTCTAAATCACCTTTTCCATATAAGTCTGTACGTTTTTCCATTGCAACAAACGGTGCCCAGCTCTTAGGATATACTATATCTGCATTCTTAAATGCTTCTTCCATAGAATTAGTTTTAGTAAATGATCCACCTGACTTTTCAGCATTTCTTCTAGCTACTTCTTCAACATCTCCCATAACCTCATAACCTTCTGGATGAGCAAGTACAACATCCATACCAAATCTAGTTAATAAACCTATAATACCTTGTGGTACTGATAATGGCTTACCGTATGATGGTGAATAAGCCCATGTCATTGCAACTTTTTTACCTTTTAAGTTTTCAACTCCCCCAAATTCATTTATTAAATGAAGTGCATCTGCCATAGCCTGAGTTGGATGATCAATATCACATTGCAAATTTACAAGTGTTGGTCTTTGTTCAAGAACTCCATTCCTATATCCTTCTTGAACTGCTTCAGATACATTTCTCATATAGGTATTACCTTTTCCAATATACATATCATCACGTATACCTATAACATCAGCCATAAATGAAATCATGTTTGCTGTTTCTCTTACAGTCTCACCATGAGCTATTTGAGATTTACCTTCATCTAAATCTTGAACCTCTAAACCTAAAAGATTACAAGCTGAAGCAAAGCTAAATCTAGTTCTTGTAGAATTATCTCTAAATAAAGATATTCCTAAACCTGAATCAAATATTTTAGATGAAATATTATTCTTTCTTAATTCTCTAAGAGCTTCTGCTATAGTAAATACCCCTTGGATTTCGTCATCTGATTTTTCCCATGTTAAGAAAAAATCATTGTTATACATTTCCTTCAAATCTAATCCATTTAATTTTTCTATATACTTATCCATTAACGCCATATTCGTATTCTCCTTTTCTCTCACTTCTTATATATAAGTTTAAATATTTTAATTATTCTTTATCTTCACAATATAAAGTTGGAACTGCTGCATAAACTGCCGCACATTTAACTAAATCAGCTTTCCAAGTCTTTTCATTTGGCGCATGGGCTTCTTCCTCTTTACCTGGTCCGAATCCTATACAAGGTATTCCATATCTACCCATTATAGAAACTCCATTAGTAGAGAATGTCCATTTATCAACTTTAGGTGTTCCGTACATTCCTTCATATGCTTTAACCATAGCTTGTGTTGCTGGTGCTTCTTCTGGAATTACCCATGTTGGGAAGTAGCAATCTGTTGGATAAATAAGGCCTGTCCAGCTTGGTCTTTCATATTTATACATAGTAACTTCTGCATTATATTTCTTAGCAAAAGGTAAATTTCTTACTTCTTCTAAAGCCATTTCATAAGTTTCTCCATCTGTTAAACGTCTGTCTAATGAAATTGCACACATATCAGCTACTGCACAACGTGATGGTGAATTATAGAATATTTGTGAAACTGTTATTGTTCCTTTTCCTAAGAATGGATCATAATGTAAGTTATCATTTAATACTCTTATTTCTTGAAGTATATCAGCCATTTTATAAATAGCATTATCTCCTCTTTCTGGAGCAGAACCATGGCATGATACACCTTTAACTTCTACTCTTATCTCCATACGTCCACGTTGTCCTCTATAAATATTTCCGTTAGTTGGTTCTGTAATTACAACAAATTCTGGTTTTATTTCAGATTCGTTATATATATATTGCCAACAAAGTCCGTCACAATCTTCTTCTTGAACTGTTCCAGTTACTAGTACAGTATATTTATCTGATAAAAGCCCTAAATCTTTCATTATTTTAGCTCCATATGTTGCAGAAACTATCCCTCCTAATTGGTCTGATGCTCCACGTCCACCTATTTCACTTTCTGTTTCATATCCTTCATAAGGATCAAACGTCCAATTGCTTAATTCCCCAAGTCCAACTGTATCAATATGAGCATCATAGGCTATTAAAGTTTTACCTGTTCCCATATATCCTAATACATTACCCATTTTATCTATTTCAACTTTATCAAATTCTAAACTTCTCATTTCTTCTGCTATTCTTTTAATAACACCTTCCTCTTCAGAACTTTCTCCTGGTATAGCTATTAAGTCTCTTAAAAATCTTGTCATCTTACTTTCGTAACTCTTAGCACGTTCTTTAATCTTATTGAAATCCATAACAATCCTCCTACAAAGTTTTTTTTATTACAATTAGGGTTAATCATATTTCTTAACCCTTATATATCAAGGCCTTTATGGCCAAGATTTTTTATATCACTCAAATTTTTCAGTATCATTTTTGCTCCTTTGGATAAAACTAATAGCATATAC
>NZ_JACOOP010000036.1:0-38786 GCF_014287725.1 Clostridium sp. NSJ-49
ACACTGCTTACATTGATACTTTTGTTTAGCCTGCTTATTCATACCAAACTTGTATAGTTTATCAGAATTACAGCGTGGGCATTTTATATTAGTTTTGCTCATTGTTCTTCTCTCCTTTTCGAAGGGGGTATTATTTAGTATCGCAAACCTATTGTATTTCCTTGGGCTGAGAAGAGCAATGTTCATATAACTTAACAGATCGAAATAAAAGAGATGGAGGTAAATTATGAAGATAGCATTAGCAGGAAATCCTAATAGTGGGAAGACTACTTTATTTAATCTTATTACTGGGAAAAGTGAAAAGGTTGGTAACTGGGCAGGAGTTACTGTAGATAAAAAAGAAGGTAATATAAGAAAATCATTAATGAAAGATGGAGGCTCTATAAATATCATAGATCTTCCAGGGGCATACTCTATGTCTCCATTTACAAGTGAAGAAAATGTAACTAGAGATTTTATAAAAAATGAAAATCCAGATGTTATTATAAATATAGTTGATGGAACTAACCTTAGTAGAAGTTTATTCTTTACAACTCAGTTATTAGAATTAGATATACCAGTTGTAATAGCATTAAATAAAACTGATTTAAATAAGAAGCAAGGAACTAATATTGATGTTAAAGCTTTAGAGAAGCTTCTAGGATGCTCAGTTGTTGAGACGGTTTCAATAGCAACTAGTAATAATGGTATAGAAGCTCTTATAAAGAAAGCAGTAGAAGTTAAGGGAATGGATCAAAAAGCACCTTTTGATGGACAAGGTATTGATTTATCAAATAAAAAAGAAGTAGAAGAAAATGATAAGAAGAGATACGATTTTGTTAAAGGAATTGTAGCTAAAGTTGAGAAAAGAAATAACACTGAGGATAAGATAAGACTTCAGGACAAGGCAGATAGAATATTAGCTCATAAATGGCTTGGACTTCCTATATTTGCAGCAGTTATGTGGGCGGTGTTCTCAATATCGCAAACATATTTAGGACCATTACTTGCTGACATTCTTGTTGCAGGGGTTGATAAGGTTTATGCATTTGTAGAAGGTTTACTTGGAGCAAATGTATCACCATTATTAAGCTCAATACTATTAGATGGTATTATAGGTGGAGTAGGAGCAGTTATTGGATTTTTACCATTAATTATGATTTTATTCTTCTTAATAGCATTATTAGAAGACAGTGGATATATGGCTAGAATAGCTGTAATCATGGATAGATTCTTTAAGAAAATAGGATTAAGCGGGAAGAGTATTATTCCAATGATTATTGGTACAGGTTGTGCTATACCAGGAATAATGGCAACAAGAACTATAAAAGATGAGAGACAAAGAAGAACAACAGCAATGTTAACTCCATTTATGCCATGTGGAGCAAAACTTCCTGTAATTGCTTTATTTGCTGGAGTATTCTTCAACGATGCTGCATGGGTTGGAACATTAATGTACTTCTTAGGAATATTCTTAATAATTATAGGTGCATTAATAGTTGTTAGAATTACAGGAGAAAAGAATTCAAGTTCATACTTCATTATGGAGCTACCTCAATATAAAGTTCCAAGTATAAAAAGAGCTACAGTTTCAATGTTTGAAAGAGGAAAAGCTTTCATAGTTAAAGCAGGAACAATTATATTACTTTGTAATACAGTTATACAAATAATGCAAAGTTTCAATTGGCAATTCCAATTAGTTGCAGAAGGTGCAGAGAATACTAGTATATTAGCTACAATAGCTTCACCATTTGCATTTATATTAATTCCATTAGGTTTTGGAGCATGGCAATTAGCAGCAGCTGCAATTACTGGATTTATAGCTAAGGAAAATGTTGTAGGAACTTTAGCAGTTGTATATTCAATAACTAACTTTATAGATGTTGAAGAATTAGCTTTAGTATCAGGAGTTTCAGAAGTATCTCAAATTATGGGACTTACTTCAGTAGCAGCACTTTCATACTTAATGTTTAATTTATTTACTCCACCTTGTTTCGCAGCTATTGGTGCAATGAACTCAGAAATGGAAGATAAAAAGTGGTTATGGGGAGGAATTGGATTCCAATTTGCTACTGGATATACTGTTTCATTCTTAGTTTATCAAATAGGAACATTAGTAACTACAGGTTCATTTGGAACTGCATTTGTTCCAGGACTTATAGCAGTAGCAGTTATAGCAGCTATAATTATATTCCTTATGAAAAAAGGCAGTGAAAAAGCTGCTAGCAATGGTAAAAATAAAGGTGCAGCATGGGAAATGTAATTGTATTATTAATAATTATACTTATTTTAGCATTATCGATTACTAAGGTAGTTAAAGAAAAGAAAAAAGGTGTAAAATGCATAGGCTGTCCACATAGTAAAGGATGTTCTAGCAATTGCAACATTACTATAAAAAAATAGATTAAAACTAAAGATTTATAATAAAAAAATAAAAAAATTCTAAAGCTGACAATGAAGCTTTATATAATCAGAATAGTTAATTAAATAATACAAGATTTATATAATAAAATTAACTAGAAAAAAATTATGTATTACATCAGAATGAAAAAATGTGATATACTTTTTATAAGTCAATGCGTTGTACCTACGGTCATACCACTTGCCGTAACGTACAGCGCATTTTTATTTTAACAAATGGAGATGGTATGAATGAATATTGATGATAATAAGTTGAAGGTGTTAGAAAATGTAATGAGTCAGATAGAAAAGCAATTTGGAAAAGGAGCTATTGTTAAGCTTGGAGGACAATCCTCAATGGATGTTGAATCTATATCTACAGGTTCATTAGCTTTAGATATTGCTTTAGGAGTAGGGGGAGTACCAAAAGGAAGAATAATAGAAATTTATGGACCAGAATCATCAGGTAAAACCACTATTGCATTAAGTATAGCAGCAGAAGCACAAAAAAATGGAGGGGCAGCAGCGTTTGTAGATGCAGAACACGCTTTAGATCCTATATATGCGAAGAAGTTAGGTGTTGATACCGATGAGCTAATAGTGAGCCAGCCAGATACAGGTGAAGAGGCATTGGAGATAGCTGAAACATTAGTAAGAACTAATGCCATAGATGTGATAATAATTGACTCTGTAGCTGCACTTGTACCTAGAGCAGAAATTGAAGGTGAAATGGGAGCTTCTCATATAGGGTTACAGGCAAGGCTAATGTCACAGGCTTTAAGAAAGCTTACTGGAGCTATTAGCAAATCAAAATGCACAGTAATTTTCATAAACCAGTTAAGAGAAAAAATAGGTATTATGTTTGGAAATCCTGAAACAACAGCGGGAGGAAGAGCTCTTAAATTCTTTGCATCTGTACGATTAGATATTAGAAGGATTGACACTATAAAAAATGGTGAACAATTCCTAGGAAATAGGGTCAAGGTAAAGGTAATTAAAAATAAAGTTTCAGCACCATTTAAGATAGCTGAATTTGATATAATGTTTAATGAAGGTATTTCAAAAGAAGGAAATTTGGTAGATATTGCTGTTAATGATGGAATTATTCAGAAGAGTGGTGCATGGTTCTCTTATAATTAAATAAGGATAGGACAAGGAAGGGAAAATGCAAAGCTGTATTTAAAAGAAAATCATAATATAGCACTTGAAATAGAAAACTTAATAAGAAATAAAAATAATATACCAGTATTAACTATGAATCCTTTAGTAAATGAAAAAGAAGAAAGTTTAAGAGATTCTTTTGAAGATAAATTAGAAAGTTATGAGAGTAATGCATAAATCAGAAACAAGTGAAATAGTTGCATAGAATTATATAGTTTAGGGTATTTATATAGGAACAATTATGAAGTCATATATATAAGGCTAGTAGAAGTTACTAAGTAACAGCTACTAGCTTTATATATAATGAACAATAGTAAGAACATAAGGACAGACTATGAGTTACTGCTTTAAGACACCGCGTTCTTTTAAGTCAGATAATAGTTTACTGTACATTTCTTTATCAATTTTGTATTTGTAGAGATGAACAGTGAAAAAGATAGTATATATGCTTCTGTAAGTAGTAATAATTCAGTATTTTTAAGATGTTTTATGGCAAGGTTAATATTTTTTCTATTACAAGAATAAAGTTAATAAGAGAAGAGTGTTTTTATGAACAATTAAGGAGGGTATATGAATTATGACGTTATTGTGATAGGGGCAGGACTATCAGGTCTTACTGCTGCTTCATTGCTGGCAAAACGGAAGCTGAATGTATGCGTTGTAGAGGCTCAGAATAAACCAGGAGGGGCATGCGGGATATTTAAAAGAAAAGACGTAGTGTTTGAACAGGGAGTTGGGATGATATACGGATTTAATGACAAGGGGTTTAGTCCACATAGGTTTGTATTTAATGCATTAGAAGAGCCAATAGATATAATAAAGCATAATGAACTTTATGCTGTAAACTATGGTGAGCATAGAATAGTTTTTTATGAAGACCTTGATAGGTTTATAGAAGAATTAGCAAAGGTATTTCCAAAGGAAAAAGATAATTTTAAAAGGTTCTATAGAGACTTAAGCAGACAGTATATGAAAATAATAGCAGAGAAGCCTAACTTTATATCACCGGATGCAATAAAGAAAGAACAGGGGCTTCAGGGGTTTTTAAGACATCCTGTGGAGTATATTAGATTTTTAGGATATATGAATAAAAATACAACGAGTATTTTAAAAAAGTATTTCAAAGATGAAAAGGTATTTAATCTATTTGATAAGCTTACATCTACATACTGTTATACAAATGTTGAAGAAACTCCGGCTATATTATCTTCAGTGATGTTTGTTGATAATCATTTCGGTGGAAGTTATTATCCTGCAGGATCAACACTTAATTTAGTTGGAAAGCTAGAGAAGGTAATCGAAGAAAATAATGGGAAGATGATTTATAACAGAGAAGCGGAAAAGATAATAGTAGAAAATAATACTGCGGTTAAGGTAAGGCTGGATGATGGAAGCGTTATAAACGCTAAGTACATTATTAATTCAGGAACAGTATGGAATTTATATAATAAGCTACTAAAGGATAATGCGAGTGAAGAAATAAGAAAATGGACAGAATCTTTAGAACCTTCATATCCATCAGTAGTTCTATATGCACTTGTAAAAGAAAAATCAATACCAGAAGGGACACTTCCTATTGAAATGCTCATTGGTGATAAAACTAAATTAGATGAATCAGAAATTACTGCATACATTTTAAGCATAGATGATAAGACACTCTGCCCGGCAGGATATCATACTATAGCTGCAATAGGCCCAAGCTTTAAGAAATGGCCTAAGGGATATAAAAATGACTATAATACACAGGAATATAAGGATATGAAGGAGGCTGAAAAGAACAGGATTTTAGATGTCCTTGAAAAGAGGTTTCCTGGCTTTAAGGAAAATATATGCCATGTAGAGGTCAGCACTCCGACTACATTGAACAGGTATGTATTAAAGGAAGGCGGAAGTGTTGCAGGACCAAAGCAGAAGCTTGGCCAGCATATGATGAAAAGGCTGAAAACTAAAAGCGAAATAAAGAATCTCTTCAACTGCGGAGAATCCACTGTTATGGGAACAGGGACACCGGCGGTCACAATCTCAGGGATAAGCGCAGCAAATCTTATCTTAAGAGAACTTGGGATGAAAGAATTTGAATATGATGAAAATATGAAAAATTATGTGAATATAGTTAAAAAGCCTTTTGAAAGAATGCAGATAAGAATTGGAAAAAATCCTAAGGAGGAAAAGATAGCAAAGCTAGCTTTAGAGTGCCAGTTTTGTGATAAGCCATTATGTGAAAAAGCATGCAGATATAATGTTCCTATAAGGGATATTAATAGAAGGGCTGCTGTAGGGAATTTTGTTGGAGCTATGAACTTATTAAAGCGTTATGATAGCAATCCATGTATAAAGTGTGACAGTAAGGATTGTGAAAGTCACTGCATAAGAAGAGGTTTTGCAGAGGAAGTAAGTATAAAAGAAATAAATAGTTGTCTTTAGGAGTTATATTATGTATATACTTCAAATTGAAAATCTTCATAAAAAGTATAATAATTTTGAAGCGGTAAAGGGTATAGATTTAAATATAAAAAAAGGGGATATATATGGACTGCTTGGGCCTAATGGTGCAGGAAAGAGTACTCTGATTAAAATTATATCCGGGCTTGAAAAGATGACTTCTGGAAAAGTGATATTTGAAGAAAGAGAAACAAATATAAATAAATATAAAAAAAACATTGGATTGCTGCCGCAGGATATTGCTATTTATCATGACCTGACTGCAAGGGAGAATGTATCATTTTTCTGTTCATTATATGGATATAGAGGCAGGGAGCTTAAAAGAAGGGTTAATAAGGCTCTGGATTTTACAGGGCTTTTAAATGTTGAAAATAAAAAATCTAAAGAATTTTCAGGTGGAATGAAAAGAAGGCTAAATATGGCCTGTGCAATTGCCCATAGTCCCAGGCTGATAATAATGGATGAGCCAACGGTAGGCATAGATCCTCAGTCAAGAAATCATATTTTAGAATCAGTCAGGAGGCTAAATGAAGAAGGAGCTACTATAATTTATACCTCCCACTATATGGAGGAGATAGATGAACTGTGTGATAACATTTCCATTATTGATAACGGAAGGATAATAGTAGAAGGAACTAAAGAGTATCTAAAGTCAACTGTGGTTGATGAAGACATATGTACAATAAAGCTTAAAAAGGAAATTTATAATATAAAAAAACATCTAAGCAGAATAGCTGGGATACAGAAAGTAGAGGTTACTGAAAATGAAATAAAATGCTACTATTCTAAGGGGATGAATATTATTCCATATATTATATATACCATTACTAATAATAGCGGTGTTATAGAAAATATAAAAAATGAAATTCCTACATTAGAAGGTGTATTTTTAAAATTAACAGGAAAACAATTAAGAGATTGATATAACAGGGGCAAAAAATGATATTGATTAGTTTAGTAATAAAGGAACTTTTATATTTCTTTAGGAGTAAATCTAATGTAGCAACAATGTTTATATTTCCAGCTGCTCTTATAATTATAATGGGTTTTTCATTAAACGGACTTATGAATGTGGACTTTAATATATTTGAAAACAAAAAAGTTTATTATAAAGTTAATAACTTAAGCAGCGGAAATGAATATTTACAAGTATTTAAAAGCTTTAAGGATACCTGTGAAGAAAGCATGAAAATAGAATTTGAAGAGTTATCAGACGACATATATGGAAAAAATCGCGTAAACAGCTATGAAGGATTAGCTCTTATATATATAAATGAAGATAAATATGATTTTTATAGAAATGAAAAAAAAGAAAGCAGGGCTCAGAAAATATTCAGGAGCGTTTTTGACCAGTATTTAGAAAGATATTCAGTAATTAATACAGTAGTAAGCGAAAATCCCAGGGTATTAAATGATATGAGTGAGGAAAAGAATATAGTAGTTGAAGAGGGGATATCTGCTTCAGGTATAAATTCATTTACTTATTATACTTTTGCAGAGCTTGTATTAATAATACTTTATATATCACAGATAACCAGCGTATCAGTCTATAATGAAGGCTTTGAAAATACATTTTTAAGATTAAAAGTATCTAAAGCTGGTGATTTCAGCATTATTTTATCAAAGATTATATTAGGAGTTATTGTTGGCATCCTTCAAGTTATTATAGTTTATTTTATCAGTACAGTTTTTTTAAAGATTGATTGGGGTATAAATCTTATGGCAACCATGGCAGTATTAACAGCTCTGATAGTTTTCAGCTCTATTTTAGGAATAACTGTAGGCTGTGTATTTAAGGATGCTAAGATAGCAGCCAGTGTCCTTAACACCTTATTAATAGTCTTTGGTTTTTTAGGAGGAGCTTATTTACCCATATCATTAATAAAGTCAAATGAAATAGTTAGTATGCTGTGCAAGATAGCGCCGTCATACTGGGCAAACATAGCGCTGTTAAGCTTAAGCTCAGGGATTCCTTCTAATTACCAGACTATATCGGTATTATTATCATTACAGCTGTCAGCAGTGTTATTAATAATATGCATTATCTGTAGTCTGAGGGCAGGTGAGAATAATGTTTAGAGTGATGTTAAATACATTTAAGCTACTACTAAAGAAGAAGAGCTTTATTGTTATGGGGGTAGTTGCACCTGCTGTTATTATAGTGTTCTTCAGCTTTGCTTTTGGGCAGGAAATGGATTATAAAGTAGGAATTATAGATAATGATAATAAGTATATTTCAAGGGAGCTAATAAAATCTATAAATGAAATAGAAGATATAGATGCAGTAGGAATAAGTAATGATAGTTATGAGTTGACGCTTGTTTCACACCAGATACAGATGGTAGTTATTATTGATGATGGCTTTTCTGATGATATATTAAATTTTAAGGCTGGGAAAGTTGTAATCAAGTCAATATCCAATAGTGATATTAAAGAAACACTGTTATCAATAATAAAAGCTAAAGTAAATAACCTGACTTTAATAGCAAAAGTAAGTGATGGCAGCATAGATAAGTTTATAGAAAATAATAAGGCATATACAAAGCACATGCTTAATTATGATTTAAATGAAGTTAATGAAAGCAGACCTTCAGTAAAAAATTCTATAGGAATAGTTATTATGATGATATTAATAAGCGGAGCTTCTATAGCAAATTTTTTAATTGAAGATGAGGAGCAGGATACAAAAAACAGGGTATTAGCAAGTGGTATAAGACCGTACAAATATTATATTGCACTGCTTGTAGTATTTTACCTTATGTCGTCTATGAGTAGTATTATATATTACGTATCCTGCAGGATATTAAACTTAGATTTTGGTATGGAAAATACGTATAATTTTTTAGTGGTTATGCTGCTGCTTAACTTAATAGCTATATCCTTAAATTTATTTATAGTAAGCTTTACAAGGAACAGGTATATTGCAGCTACTATCAATATTTTAGTAGTAATACCGACTTGCATGATATCAGGAGTATTCTGGGACTTTGATATTATGCCGGAGTACCTAAAAAAAATAGGAAGTTTTATGCCGCAGAGGTTAGTATATGAGGGGATAGAAAAATTACAGGTTTATGAAAGTATAAGTTATATATATGATTATATTTTTTATATGATAGTTATCTCGCTTATTTTATTTTCATTAAGTTTATTTATGTTCAGAATAAAAAGAGATTAATATAATACGGTTAATAATATTTATTACAGGTTAAGGGGCGGATAAATATAAAAGTTATGACTACGAAAAAAACGTATTATTAATAAATATGAAGTAAAAAATAAATTAAAGCTAAAGGCTATGGCAAGAGTTAATTAATGCCATAGCCTTCAGCTTATAATATTTAATTATTGGCCATTTTTATAGTAGTTTAACAATAGCTTCTAATTCTTCAGATAAATCTTTTGCAAGAATAAAATTATTATCTCTTAAAGCTAATTCTATTTTTGTTTCAAGCAATTTTTTCTTTTCTTCATTTTTTAAGTAGTGCTTATCAAAATGATTAACATAAATAATATCTTTAAACTGTTGTATGCTTATTTTTTTGATTTTTTTATTTTGAATAAGTAATACATAATCCATACAGTTAGTTATAGTATAGTAATCATGAGAAACCATTAAAATAGCACCTTTATATCTTTTTATAGCCTTTTCTAAAGCTAGTTGTGAATATGTATCTAAATGACTTGTAGGTTCATCAAGAAGCAATAAATCAGCTCCGACTTCAGAGATTTTAGCTAGCTGAAGTAGATTCTTTTCTCCACCAGATAAAGTTCCTATCTTTTGATTTAATACTTCTTCATCAAAATTATAACCCTCTAAATATTCTTTAATATCATCACGAGTTTTAAAACCAATATCAAAGAACTCATCATATATAGTATTAGAATAATTTAGTGTTTGACCTTGAAGTTGAGATAAATAACCTACTTTAATATCTTTATCTATTTCTATAGAATCATCATCGTTTTTAAATATTTTTTGGAAAAGCGTAGTTTTACCTGTACCATTTGAACCAACGATAGCTACTTTATCAGTAGATTTAATTTCAAAGTTAACATTTTCTAAAAGGACTTCATCAAAAGCAAGATTAAAATCATTAACTTTTAAAACAGTTTTTTCTTCTATTTCATTAGCTGTAACAAAAATTATATTAGGTTCTTTAATCTCTACAAATGGAGCTTTAATTCTACGTTCTTCTAGTCTTTCTTTAATTTTAACTCTAGCTCTTAAGGTTTTACCTCTAAACTGTTCAGCATTCTCAGTTGCTAACTCTCTTAATCTATCTATTAAAACTTCATTTCTTTCAATTTCTTCAGTATCAGCAGCAGCTAATTCTTGTAGTTCAATTTTGGTTTGAAGTAATGAGAAGTTATACTCGATATAGCCACCATCAAACTCTTGTAGTTCCATATTTTCAAGGTGAATAATTTTATTAAAACAATGATTTAATAGATATCTATTATGTGTGATAACTAATGTTGTTCCTTTGTGAGAATTAATTAGATTTTTAAGAGCATTTAAATTTTTAAAATCTAAAAATACATCAGGTTCATCCATAATAAGCAAGTCAGGACTATTAAGCATTGCCTTAATTACTTGAATAAGCTTAAACTCACCACCACTAAGTTCAGATATCATTAAATCTTTGTATTTAATTAATTCAATAAGATTTAGCTTTTTATCAATAATGTTTTCAAAATCATCACCATTAATTGCTTCAAATGCATCTAGAGCTTGTTGATATTTTTCAAGTAAAGTATCAATATCAGATGATGTTTCCATTTCAGTACAGATAGATGTTATTTCATTTTGTAATTTAAGAAAATCTTCTGCTAGATATTCAAAAACTGTGATTTCTTTTGTTTTATCTAATTCTTGGAATTGTCGTACATACCCAATTCTACAATTTGGTTCAATTTCTAATGAACCATCAAATAGATATTTTTCAGGGTCCATAATTATATCTATAAGAGTACTTTTTCCACTACCATTTGTACCTATAAAGGCACAATGTTGGCCATCTTCTAATGTAAATGAAATATTGTTATATAGATTTTTTTGTGGAAATGAGTAGGACAAATTATTAACTTTTATCATAGTAGTACCTCTTTTCATTAGTAAAAAAGAGCCTATAAAAATAAGCTCTTTAATATATTCTTTTATCAATTAAAATTTACATTTGATAAATATATTTTACTAAGTTTAATATTGATAGCTTAACATTTTTTTCGACTAAGTTCAATGATTTAGTATTAACTGAAAAAACTGTTATAATAAAATTAATAAATTTATTTTAATTAAGGGGATAGGAATTATGGAGAGGTTAATTACAGTTAAGGGTATTGGTAATATAAGTGTTACACCAGATTTGATAATTATTACTATGAATTTAGTATCACATAAATACAATTATGATGAAACTATGAAGCTTGCTACAGAGTCAGTAAATGAATTAGAAAAGGCCATAGAAGAAGTTGGTTTTAATAAAAAAGATTTAAAAACAACAAATTTTAATATCACAACAAGATATAAGAGCTATTATGATGAAAATAATAATTATAAAAGTAAGTTTGATGGCTATAAGTGTGAGCAAGATTTAAAGCTGGAGTTTGATTTAGATATGGAAATTTTATCTAAGGTGATTACAGCAATAACAAAGTCAAAGGTAGAGCCTAGATTTAATATAAGATTCTCAGTAAAAGATAAAGATGAAATAAATAAAGAACTTCTTATTAAAGCAACTGAAAATGCAAGAAGTAAGGCTGAGGTTTTAACTAAAGCAGCTAGAGTCACACTTGGAAGACTAGTAAGCATAGATTATAATTGGAGTGAAATAAATATTTACTCTAACACAACATACGAAATAGAAAACAAAAGTTATGCTATTGCAGAAACATATGCACCAAGCATTGAGCCAGAGGATATAAAAATTAGCGATACAGTAGCTTTTGTTTGGGAGATAAAGTAGTAGAAGTAATATATTTATTACTATATAGGGTAATACTATTTTAGTAGTATCCTAATTGTATTACCTTAAAGGTACTAACAAAAAGGTAGTGCCTTTTTGTCATTACTTTTTGTCACTACCTTACATTTTGTTACTACCTTTTTGTCACTACCAATACTATTATTTTTGAATTTAAGAGTGATAAGAGGCTAAAAGAATGGTTAAATTGAAGTAAAATGGCTAATTTTAATAAAAAAATATATATTTTTTTAAAAGTCAAAGGAATTAATGATAATAATGTCGAATTATACTAAAGATTAAATTAAAAGGATATATATATATATATAGTATTTAATAATTAAAAAAATTAGAAAGAATTTTAAAGTAATATAACAAAATGCACTTACGGCGGTTTAAGCTATAGGTGCATTTTTATATTGTTATATAGAATTTAATAGTTTATTCCAGCAGGTTTAATATTTTCTTTATCATTTTGAGAACATGGAGTAACTCCATATGTCATTTTACAATTTGGACATACATCTACAAATGTGCTCATTGTAAAATATTCACCACATGAGCATGTAATTGTATGTGGAGTATTTAATTTCATATCTGCCTTACCTTTTTCTCTAACTCTATCTACAATAGCCTTTCCATCTTTACTATGTGTACCGCATCCACAAGCCATAATAATATCCTCCTTAAACTTAAAATATAATATTCATTTTATATTAATTTACATATAAAAGTCTGTAACGATTGTTACAATACTCCAATAAAAAATTTAATAAACTTATGACTTTATTAAGATAGGGGTAAGTTAGTAGGAGTTACAGGAGAAATAAAAGTTAGATTTAAAATTAAGTACGCTTTAGGATTAGGCTGTAAGTGTAAAAAGTAAAAAAACGTATGCTAAAAAGCACGCTTTTTGTACACTTTTACGTACGATAATAATATTTTTCGTTTATAACAATAAAAAATGAATTTAAGAAGTTGTAAAGGGTAGAATTGGTAATGGTGATAAATATTACATTAAATACAAAATATGTTACAATATAAAATGAAAGAGTGGGAGGTAATTAAAGTATGGCAATATTTAAAAATTTATTAGGAATAAGAGAAATTAAATCACCTGTTTTTTATAAAGAATTCATAGATGAAAATAGACAATTAATTGATTTGATAGAATTAAGAGATAAGGTTAAATCTAATAAAAGAGAATACATTGAAAGAGACATAGCCTTTTTAAAGAATGGGGTACAAGGTGAAAAAAATGTTTATTTTGAACTTAAAAATTCATTTATTCCAATGATATGCTTACATGATGTAAGAATACAGGATAATGATTATGTATCACAGCTTGATTTTGTAGTAATTACAGCACAATTTATTATGATATTAGAAACGAAAAAGCTTAATGGCGATATATACATAAATGAATCCGGAGATTTCATTAGATACATAAAAAATAAAGATGGCAAAGTAATCAAAAAGGAAGGGATTTATAGCCCTATAACTCAAAATGATAGACACATAAGAATAGTAAAGAATATGCTTATAAAAAATGGGTTGATTAAAAAATTACCTGTAATATCTGGAGTGGTAATAGCTAATCCAAAGAGCATAGTTAATAAAACTAAAGCTCCGGCGAAAGTTAAGAATGAAATGTTTAGATACGATCAATTAATAGAGGTATTAAAAAAGAAGATTAATTATTATAGTAATGATTTTAATATGTTTGAAGATAAAATGAAGGATATTGGAGAGTTTTTCATAATAAACAATAAATCTATTAGCTATGACTATAATAAAAAGTATTCTTTAACTGAAGAAGATTTCATGGAACAAAATATTGAAAAAGAAATAGAAGAAAAAATTCTAGAAGAAATTTATGATGAAAAAGGTATCGATGAAGTAGAAACGCCTGTATTAGAGGAAGTAAAAGAAAAAGTTAAGTCATATGAAGAAGTGTTTAATGCATTAAAAGAATATAGATTAAATAAATCTAGGGAAGAAAAGGTTAAGCCATACTTTATATATAATAATGAGATGGTGGAAGAAATAATAAAACTAAAACCGGAAGCTAAAGAAGATCTTATTTCAATTAAAGGATTTGGACCAGTAAAGATAGAAAAGTACGGACAGGATATAGTTGATATAATTAGAGGATAATAAATTAGTATGGAGATATAAGATGATTTGCCTCCACCATAGAACCCACTAAAATCAATATAGGTTTTAGTAGGTTATTTTAATGCAATAAATTCTTATTGATAATTATTTTTTTATTTAACAAAGTGAATTTAAGATTAATTAAACGTATAGAAGGTATTGAAGTTATTTAAAATAATAATGATTATTTTTTATGTGGCACAGATTGAATAATTATTGGCGCAAAATGATGTTAAAAAATATTTTGTAGTTTGTATAATTAAGTCATCAATTGAAACTTAAATTTAGGGAGGAAATTATGATGAAAAATAAAATTGCACTTATTACAGGAGCATCAAGTGGGATTGGAAAAGAATTTGTAAAGTTACACGCAGCTAGGGGAGGAGACTTAGTAATTGTTGCAAGAAGCAAGGATAAGCTAAATGAATTAAAAAAAGATCTTGAGAATAAATACAATATAAAGGTAATGGTTATTGTAAAAGATTTATCATTAAGTAATGCAGCTCAGGAGATTTATGATGAAGTGAAAGCTGCTAATATAACAATAGATTACTTAATTAATAATGCTGGATTTGGTGGTAGAGGTGAGTTCCATGTACGTTCTATGGAGCAAGATATTAAAATGATTCAAGTAAATGTTATTACTCTTACAAGATTAACTAAATTGTTTTTACCTGATTTTGTTAAGCGTGGGGATGGTAGAATATTAAATGTTTCTTCTACGGCTGCAATTATGCCAGGTCCATTACAATCGGTTTATTATGCTACAAAGGCATATGTAACTTCATTTAGTAATGCTGTATGGCAAGAAATTAAAGGTACTGGTGTAACTATTACTACATTAATGCCAGGTGCGATGGATACAGGTTTTGCTAAAGCATCAGATATGAGTAATACTCCCTTATTTTCAAAGACTGTTAGTCCAGTTGATGTTGCAAAAGATGGCTATGAAGGTATGTTAAAAGGAAAATTAAATGTAATTTCAGGAGTGTCGCTACTTCAAAGAATGTTTTTAGCATTGACTCCATTTACACCTAAAAAAATAATGATGAAACAAATTTATGAAATGCAGAAGGAAAAATAATAAAATAGAATGGAGTATCTTTTATGAATCGTTTTATTATTGATGGTAGGTATGGTTCACTTATTTCATCAGTAGGGTTGCCTTTACGTGAAATATTAATAAAATCAGGGTTGCCAGAGGATTTATTTAGTAGAAAGAATATAAGATTAACACAAGATGAATACTTTCGTTTTATGGAAAGCATTGGTGAAGTAATGCCTGATGAAAGTAAACTAATAAAAATTGCAACTGCAGAAGGTATTGAAACTTTTTCTCCACCTATTTTTGCAGCTTTTTGTAGCAAAAATGCTCAGACTTGCATAGAGCGTTTAGCACAGTATAAGAAGCTTATTGGGCCTATGATTTTTATTATAAGAAAAGAAGAAAAGAGCTTTACAGTAGAATTATCAACAGAAGAAAAGTATCATAAAATACCTTTATTTTTGGAAGTTTCAGAGTTTGTTTTTTTGATTAATTTAATTAGGATAGCAACTAAAGAGAATATAATTCCATTGAAAATAACATTGCAGAATTCAATTAATAATAAGGTGTTAGAAAAATATTTTGGGTGTAAGATTAATAAAGGGAATAAAAGTACTTTGACTTTATCATTTAATGATTCTCTTAAACCATTTGTTAGTGAGAATGAAGTAATGTGGGATTATTTTGAGCCGGAGCTTAAGCGAAGATTGTCTGAGTTAGAAGTAGAAGATTCGTTTGGAGCAAGAGTAAGGAGTTCACTAATAGAGTTATTGCCTATAGGTTGTAGTAATATTGAAGATGTAGCATTAAAACTTGGAATGAGTAAAAGAACTCTTCAACGGAAATTGACAGAAGAAAAAACAACATTTCAAAAGCAATTAAATCATACACGTGAATTATTAGCTAAGAACTATATAAAAAATACTGACATGATAAGTGATGATATTGCCTTTTTATTAGGATACCAAGATTTGAATTCATTCTTAAGGGCATTTCAAACTTGGACAGGTATGACTATTACTGAATATAAAAAATCTTTGCAGAAAAAAATTTAATGTGTATTTTAAGAAAGTAGGATGAAGATATGAAAAAGCTTGTAGTATATTATTCACATGATGGAAGTACAAAGTTTGTTGCAGAAACAATATCAAAAATAATAGAAGCAGATATTATGGAACTCATACCGGAAGAAAATATAAATATAACTGGGATAATGAAAATCTCCTGGGGGATACGGCAACTTTTTATACATCCGAAACCTAAATTGTTAAGGAATAATATAAATCCGTCTGATTATGATTTGATTGTAATAGGTACTCCAGTTTGGTCTTATACATTTTCGCCACCTATAAGAACTTTTTTTAATGAATATAAATTATCAGGAAAAAAAGTTGCTATCTTTTGTTGCCATGGAGGACAGAAAGGAAAAACAATAGAGAAAATGAAAGAATCTTTAAATGGGAATGTAATTATTGGAGAAAATGATTTTTTAGAACCATTAAAATATAGAAGAGAAGAAAACTTGAAAAAAATTATAGGCTGGGCTAATAATATATAAAAGTAACAGGGCAATAATAACTTTTATTATGTTGTTATTTATAGCAATAGTTTAATAAATTCAATTCTTGGAGCTAAAATGTTATATTTTTTACAACTAAAGAATTGAACTCAATATAGAATGCAAAAAAGTTTATGAATAGATAATTGGTGGATTTTAAGAGGCATTATTTACATATCAAATTAGACTATACGCTACATTCCTGATAAAATTTAATTAACTAATTATTTTAAGAAGAAAGAGGTGAAGTTATTGAAGCAAGGCTTATATGAACAAGTCATAAATCAAGAAATATTAGAACAATTAAATTCTTTAGATCAAGATAAATTTATTATAAATAGATCAGGTCTAGATAAAGAAGAAGCTAAGGCTATTCTTTCTCAATACATAGCTCAAGTTATAAGAAAATCTCTTAATTATATTAGAGATAAGGAAAAAGAGGATGGAGATAAGCTTTTAAAGCAGATAGAAGCTTGTAATGAGATAATTGACATATTAAGTAAGGTGTCAAATGAAGAAGATATTAAGAAATATAACATAGATGAAAATGGGGAGATGCTAACAGCTCTTTATTCTAGAGTTAATAATAAAAAAGCATTATCTGAGAAGAGTGTTGTTAGGCCTATAACTCCTTTATCTCAAAGTTCTCTTTTTACAGGAGCATCTTTAGAGCCTAATATGTTGAGTGAGTTAAATAAAGAGATAGTGTCTTGTGATTCTATAGATCTTTTAGTTTCTTTTGTTAAGTGGAGTGGCATAAGGTGTATTATTGAAAGTCTTAGGGAGGCAACGGACAATGGTAAGAAGCTTAGGATAATAACTACATCTTATATGGGAGCTACTGATTTAAAGGCCATTCAGGAGTTAAGTGAATTACAAAATACAGAGATTAAAATATCTTATGACACAGATAGGACAAGACTTCATGCTAAGGCATATATGTTTAAAAGAGATACTGGTTTTACTACTGCTTATATAGGTTCTTCTAACCTTTCTAATGCTGCATTAACTTCAGGATTAGAATGGAATATTAAGATTACTGAGCAAGATTCCTTTGATATTATAAAGAAGTTTGAAGCTACCTTTGAAAGCTATTGGAATGATGCAGAGTTTGTATCTTATAGAGGAACAGATGATGATATAAGAAGACTTAAGATATCCTTAAAAAATGAGAGAATTGATGAAAGACAAAATGAAGAGTTTAAATTTTCTTTTGATATAAGACCATATTCTTACCAAAAGGAAATATTAGAAAAACTTCAAGTTGAAAGAAAAATACATAATAAGTATAGAAACTTAGTTATTGCAGCAACTGGTGTTGGAAAAACTGTAATTTCAGCTTTTGATTATAAGAATTTCCGTAAAGAAAATAGAGGAAAGTCTAATAAGTTATTGTTTGTTGCTCATCGTGAAGAAATATTAAAGCAAAGTATGGATACCTTTAGATGGATATTAAAAGATAATAACTTTGGTGAGCTGATGGTAGGTGGAAGAGCACCAGAAAGTTTGGAGCATTTATTCGTATCTATTCAAAGTTTAAATAGTAGAAATTTATGTGAAGTAACATCTAAAGATTACTACGATTTTATTATTGTAGATGAATTCCATCATGCTGCTGCACCATCTTATCAAAGGCTATTGAGTTATTATGAACCAAAAGTTTTATTAGGCTTAACTGCTACTCCAGAAAGAGGAGATAGTAAAGATGTATTTAATTATTTTGAAGATAGGATTTCTGCTGAGATAAGATTGCCAGAAGCGATAGATAGAAAGCTTTTAAGTCCATTCCAATATTTTTGTGTTACAGATACAGTTGACTTAAGTAAGCTTAAATGGAGTAGAAAAGGTTATGAGATAAGAGAACTAGATAATCTTTATACTAATAACGATATTAGATCAAATATGATTATAACAAGTATAAATAAATATGTTACAGATATGAATTCTGTTATTGGATTAGGTTTCTGTGCTGGGGTTGAACATGCTATTTACATGGCTAATTATTTTAATAATAATGGTATTCCATCAATTGCTCTTCATGGTAAAAGTTCTGATGAAGAAAGAAATGATGCTAAGAGAAAGCTTGTAAATGGAGAAATAAAGTTCATATTTGTTGTGGATCTTTATAATGAAGGTGTAGATATTCCAGAAGTTAATACAATTCTTTTCTTAAGACCTACAGAAAGCTTAACAGTATTTTTACAGCAGTTAGGAAGAGGGCTTAGATTAAGTGAAAATAAAGAATGTCTAACAGTTTTAGACTTTGTAGGTCAAGCTCATAAGAATTATAACTTTGAAGAAAAGTTTAGGGCTCTTGTAGGAAGAACAAGTAATTCAATTAAGAAATATATAGAAGATGGATTTTTAACATTACCTAAAGGATGCTATATTCAATTAGAAAAACAAGCTAAAGAATATATTTTAAGAAATATTAAATCAGCATCTAATACTAAGAATAATTTAATTAGTAAGTTAAAAACATTCCAAGGAGATACTGGCCTAGAATTAACGTTAGAAAATTTCTTAACATATAATCATCTATCTTTAATAGATTTCTATGGAAAATCAGGAGATAGAAGTTTTGCAAGATTATCTGTACTAGCTGGGGTAAGAGAAGAGTTTAATGATGTAGATGAAAATGAAATAACTAAAAAGCTAAAAAATATATTCTTTATTAACTCAAGAAGATTTATTGAATTTATTAGAAGAGTCATAAAAGAATATAATAATATTTCAGATGTAGACTTTAATGAGAAAGAGAGATTAATGCTAAATATGATGTATTATACTTTCTATAATAATGCTCCTGATAAAGAAGGATTGTTATCATTAAGAGAGGGGATTAATAAACTTCTTAATAATAAAGTTATGATGAATGAAGTATTTGAAATACTAACTTACAATTACAATCATATTGATTTTGTGGATAAAGAAGTAGATTTAGGGTTTACTTGTCCTTTAGATTTACATTGCGATTATTCAAGAGATACGATTATGGCTGCTCTTGGATACTTTAATGAAGATAAAAAGCCTGCTTTTAGAGAAGGTGTTAAGTATTTTGAAGATAAGAAATTAGATATATTTTTCATTACTTTAAATAAATCAGATAAAGACTTTTCTCCATCAACATTATATGAAGACTATGCTATCAATGAAAAGTTATTCCATTGGCAAAGTCAAAGTACTACATCAGTAGAAAGCATAACAGGACAAAGATATATAAAACATTTATCTAGAGGAAATAAGGTTGCTTTATTTGTAAGAGAGCATAAAAATAAAGATGGTATAACATCTCCGTATACTTATCTTGGAACTTGTGAGTATAGGAGCCATCAAGGAAGTAAACCAATAAGCTTTGTCTGGGAGCTTCATGAAGAAATTCCACCATCAATGATAAATAAGGCAAATAAAACGATAATAATATAATAGTATTAAAGATGAATATAAGTACTAGTATAAGAGAGCAAGTATTTATAAATAAGAAATAGGTGATATAATTATTTTATATATAGGAGGTGGTTAGCATGAAAGGATATAAGACTTTCAGATTTAAATCAGTTTGCTCCTTGCAAGGACTACAACAAAGTCAGCTATACTTTGTCTGGAGCTTAAATAACTAATTAATTAGCTGAAAATTTAAATTAAGATTTTGGAAAAAATATAAATGATTTTTTGTATTCTTTGCTTTGATTTTTTTAGTATTTTAAAGTTAAGGAGTAATAAAAGAATGAATGAGTTTATAAAGAAACAAGAATATAATTATATAAAAAGATGTATGGGTGATTTAAATAGCGGACTTAGAAATTGTGTGGATAAAAATGTTGTTGATGCTATAAGGATATGTTGTCAGGATAAGATTTTATCTCATTTTAATGATTTATCAGATGAGCAAAAGAAGGTTCTTGATATTAGCAATATTACTGATCCATTACTTATTGAGCCTTATTTAAAAGAGATTAATCAGTATGTATATGGTATGCCAAAGCTATCATCAGCAGAGGTTATTAAAGTTTTTAAGAAAGAAAAGAAGCTAAAATTACCTAATTTAAATATAGAAGAATCTAAGCTTGTATACTTAGGCTGGATTGATGAATCAACTAGAAAGCTACTAATTACTTATAAGTTAGATGGGAAGCTATTTGGGATGGCTTGTAGACTTCCTAAAACAAGTAATAAGGGAACTAATATATGTGCTTTATGTAATCACATCGGTTCAGAAAGTGAAGTTGAATTTGTATCTCCAATATGTAAACAGACTAGTGAAGATGATTATAAATCACTTGGATTTTATGTATGCTTAGATAGCAATGAATGTAATGAAAGAATAGAGTCAGTAGAAAAACTTGAAGAACTTATAAAGACTGTAAATAGAATTAAATAATTTGAGAGAAAGCATATCAGAAAATTTAGGCTGATATGCTTTTATTAGAGTAAGTATAAAAAATACAAAAGTAAGGTGGTAATAAGATGATTAAGGTAGTAGCAGCAATACTTCAAAATGATGATAAAATACTTATAGCAAAGAAGAAGGAAGGTAAACCACTTGCTGGCTTTTATGAATTTCCAGGTGGAAAGGTTGAAGAGGGGGAAAATCCTGAGGATAGCCTTGTTCGTGAACTTATGGAAGAGATGAGTATAAAAGTTACTGTTAAAGATTATGTTGGTAAGAGTATATATGATTATGGTAATGGTAAAGTTATTGAATTATTAGGTTATACTGCAGAAATAATTGAAGGCGACATTGTTCTTACTGACCATGATGAATATAGATGGGTAACTTTAGAAGAAGTATGTAATTATAATATTGCACCTGCAGATATACCGTTAATAAGTAAGATATAAATTTTTATAAAATATAATGATAGATAAGTTAGAGGAATTTGTTCAGATTTAGCATCATTAGCTGATAGTAAAGTAGATGAGTATAAGGCACCAGAAAATGAGCAAACTGTACAAATTATGTCAGTTAATCCTGATGGAACACCAGGCATGACTACTATACATGCATGGAAGTATGAAATAAATGAAAATGGTAATGATACGGTTACAATTGAATTAACAGATGGGCAAAATGCTCAAAATTTAATTAAGGATGGAGCTAGAGGGTCAATTTTAGTTGATAATAATGGATTCCAATTAATACATCTTAAAACTATTAACGTAGAAACTCTTGAATATACTGACGAAAATTATGAAAATGGATTATTTAACTCAGCGTATACAGGTGCAGATAATAAATTATCTGAATATAACATTACTTTAGAAGTAATGGTAATTGAAAAAGCACCAACAATAATGTTTACACACTAATAATTATAAAAATTTAAGCAGAATTAATGTAAGCTATAAATTATTTGTAAAGTTGTATCTAAATTTACTTAGATACAACTTTTTTGATTAATTATATAAGACTTCATGTAAGTAATAAAAAGATATTAGAAAGAAATAGAGTTAAAATCACTAAGTTTCTAAAAAGGAAACTTTTATAAAAACGTATTCATAGCGTGATATATTTTAAGCATGGAAAATAGTTAAAGGTACTTAACACAAAAATATATCGTTAAAATTAGGAGGAAATTATGGGGAAATATGAAGGTTTAGTTAAAGACATAATTAAAAATGTCGGTGGAAAAGGAAATATAAATAGCTTATCACATTGCGTAACAAGATTAAGATTTGTATTAAATGATGAGTCAAAAGCAAATGATGATGTACTTAAAAATATGGATGGAGTTGTTACAGTAATAAAATCAGCTGGACAATATCAAGTAGTTATAGGTAACCATGTACCAGATGTTTATAAAGAGGTATGTGCTCAAGCAGGAATATCAGGAGGAGCACCATCACAAGATGGACCGAAGATTTCATTTAAAGATAAAATTTTTGATACAATAACAGGAATATTTATGCCATCAATAGCAGTAATGACTGCAGTAGGTATGCTTAAGGGATTCTTAGCTTTAGCAGTATTCTTAGGTTGGATGAGTGATACAACAGGCATTTATACATTAATATATAATATTTCGGATGCACTATTCTTATTTATGCCAGTAGTAATCGGATATACGTCAGCTAATAAATTTGGAATGGACCCTATGGTTGGTTTAGCAATTGGAGCAGCATTAATGTATCCAGGTTTACAAAATGTAGATTTAGATATTTTTGGACGTATTATTAATGTAAGTTATACGGGAACAGTATTACCAATTATCGTAACTAATATTGTTGCAGCGTTCTTATATAAAAAGTTAAACAAAGTAATACCAGATGTAGTAAAGACTTTCTTTACACCATTAATTGTTATTGTTATATGTGCACCATTAGGATTTTTAGCTATAGGACCAGCAGCTAACGCTATTGCAGACTGGCTATTAAACGTAATTATGAGTATTTATTCATTTAGTCCAATAGTTGCAGGTTTAGTACTAGGTGGATTATGGCAAGTAATGATAATGTTTGGCGTTCATACAATTTTCGCTATTACAGCAATTATTACATTAATGTCAAGTAACCCAACACCAATTTTTGCATTAATTTTTACAGTTTCATTTGCTCAAACAGCAACAGTATTTGCAATTTGGCTAAAGACAAAGAATAAAAAGTTAAAATCAATTGCATTACCAGCATGGATTTCAGGCATATTTGGTGTTACAGAACCAGCTATATACGGTGTAACATTACCAAGGGTTAAGCAATTCGTTATTTCTTGTATAGGTGGTGCTTTAGGGGGAGCTTATATAGGAGCAGTTGGAATATTACATTGGCAAATGGCTGGAATGGGGATATTCGCTATTCCAGGATTCATTCAAGTAGGTGGAGACACAGGAAGAATTTTAGTTCATGTAGGAATTTCTTTAGCAATATCTATGGGATTCTCATTTGTTGCTACAATGCTTACATTTAAAGATGAAAAAGTAAAAGAAGAAGTTATAGGAAAGAAAGAATTAAACGGTGAAGAAAATATTTCAGCACCAATTCAAGGAAAAGTTATTGCTTTAAGCAAGGTTGAAGATGAAGCATTTGCAGGTGGACTTTTAGGTAGTGGGGTAGCTATTATTCCAACAGTTGGTGAATTAAAGGCGCCTTTTGATGGAGAAATAACAACATTATTCCCAACATTACATGCTATTGGAATAACAGGTGATAATGGAATAGAAATGTTAATTCACATAGGATTTGATACAGTTAAGTTAAATGGAAAGCCATTTACTGCAAAAGTTAAACAAGGCGATCATGTTAAAAAAGGGGATTTATTAGTAACATTTGATATAGAAGAAATTAAAGCAGCAGGTTGTGGAATTACAACACCAATTATTATAACTAACACAGCAAATTATTTAGATGTAGTACCAAAGGATATTGAAGAAGCTAAGTTTGGTGACAACATCATTACAGTATTAAATTAAGTGGAGGACATATGGAATTAATAGATATTATGTCTAAGAGATACTCTTGCCGTTCATTTAGTGATAAAAAAATATCTAGAGAAGATTTAGAGCTAATTTTAAAAAGTGGATATTTAGCACCTGTAGGTAAAGGGCAGTATGACCAACTTTTGATTACAGTTATTGAAAATAAAGATTTACTAAATGAATTTGATAAGGTAGGTTCTACTTTCTTTGGTGGAGAAATTAAACATCCAACATATTCTGCTAATACAATTTTATTAGTAAGTGCAAAGAAATGTGAAAATGAATTAGTTCATTACTGTAATGCCAGCTGTATTATAGAAAATATGATTTTAATGGCTACGAATTTAAGAATTCAAAGTGTATATCTTTTAGGAGCTATCGAAGCAGTAAAAAATGATCTGGAATTTTGTAAAAAGCTTGGGTTAGCAGATGAATATTTTCCAGTTGCAGCTATGGCATTAGGGTATGATTCTTCAGGGATAAAGGATATAGCAAAAAGTAATAAAATAAAAACAAGCTACCACTTATAAACTTTAAATAAAATATCTATAAGAATAAAGTGTCAATCGTCAGTAAGATTGGCACTTTGTTTTTATAAGTAAACTTTTCATGCATTATGATATAATCATTAATGAGGTGGGGAATTATGTTAATGAATAAAATTAATAATATATTAAATACAACTTATACTAATGACACTTATCATTCTATATGTAAATATATAAAAGATAATATTTTAGAAATTCAGAATATGTCTATAGATGAAATAGCTGAAGGGTGCTTTGTTTCTAAATCAATGATTAGTAAGTTTACAAAAAAGTTAGGATATGAAACCTTTAAGGATTTTAAATATGATTGTGAAATTCATTGTGATTTAATAAAATATATGCCAACTACAGAGTATAAATCAAACAATTTAAGAGAAAATGTAATTGAAACCATGGATTTAATTACTAATGCTTTTAGAAATGCAGCTAATAAAATAGATTATGAAGCATTGGATAGTTTAATTGAAGATATAGAGAAATGTTCTTGTGTTGTAGCAGTAGGGCATGGTGCTTCGAAGAATGTATGTGAAAGTCTTCAGTTTTATTTGGATTATATGAATAAACCTGTAATGATTGCTGATACTGACTTTACTCGTGAGGCGTTAGTTGAAGAAAAGGCTATAATACTACTAATAAGTGCTAATGGAAATATATTTAAGCATGATAGAAGATTGATTAATAAAATAAATAGCTTAAAGCAGAAGAAATGGCTTCTTACTTGTAATAGTAATATAGATACAAATACAATAGATAATATTGTTGTAATACCATCAAAGGATAAAGCTATAAATGATATGTTAACTATGTTTATGGTAAAAGTTATTGCAAATAGATTAAAGCATATAAAGAAGTAAAGTTCACGATTTGTGAACTTTACTTCTTTTATTGTATTTCTAGGGTATAGTTTAATTAAGAAATGATATTAAAAGTTTTGGGAGGTATTATGAGAAAAGTAAAAATAAAAGTATTAAAAGCTACATGTAATAAAGAATTAGCAAAACAATATGGACATGATGATAACTATACTTCTTGCCCAGTATTACAAGAGGGACAAGAATTTTATACAACAGGTATATTTGGTAATGATATTCCAGCAGGCTTTTGTCATATGGCTTGGCAAGCACTAGTGATGCCAGTAAATGTATTAATTGGTGGTGGAAAGGTTTTAGGATTTGATGATGTACATATAGCTTGTTGTACAGATGGATTAAGACCAGTTATTTTTGAATTAAGTGCTGTTGAGGAAGAGAGGTAGAAAAATATGAAATTAGTAGTGATAGGTGCTAATGGGAATTTAGGAAGCAGAGTAGTAAAGCAAGCTTTAAATAGAGGGCATGAAGTAAAGTCAATTGCATATATGAGCAATGGAAACTGTGAAGGAACTGAGGTTGTAGATAAGAATTTATTTGAAATGACTCAAGAGGATTTAGGTGAAGCTGAGGTTATTATAAGTGCTTTTGGTGGTGGATTTAAGGCAGATCCAGTAATAAATAAGGAAGCTTATGAAAAATACATTGAATTATTAGATGGAACTAATAAAAAGATAATTGCAATTGCAGGTGCAGGAAGTCTTTATACTGATTCAACTCACAGTATGAGAGAATACGAAGTACCAGGATATTCAGCAACCTTAGCTGGTATATCAAGAAATATTAGATTAGGTGTAGATAAGATAAAAGAAAGAACTGACTTAAATTGGACAGCGGTTTGTCCTTCAAGAAAGTTTGATTTAGAAGGTCCACATACTAATAACTACATTGTAGGAACTGATGAAGAAATTATCTACAACGAAGATGGAAATAGTTATGTAACTTATGAAGATTTAGCAACAGCTATGTTAGATATAGCAGAAAAAGATTTATATAATAGACAAGTTGTAACTATTGCTACAGTTACAGTGAAAGAGGAGGAAGCTTAAGATGGGATTTCCAAGTGATTTTTTATGGGGTGGAGCTACTGCAGCTAACCAATGTGAAGGAGCATATGATTTAGATGGAAGAGGTTTAGCAAATGTTGATGTACAGCCTCATGGAAGAGAACGTTTCTTAGTATCAAAAGGTGATAGACATATGTTAGAACTTGAAGAAGGATATTACTATCCAGCTTTAGAAGCTATCGATTTTTATCATAATTATAAGGAAGATATAAAACTATTTGCTGAAATGGGATTTAAAGTTTTTAGAATGTCCATTGGATGGTCAAGAATTTTTCCGAATGGTGATGAAACTGAACCTAATGAATTAGGGTTACAATTTTATGAAAATTTATTCAAAGAATGTAAGAAATATAATATAGAGCCATTAGTTACAATTACGCATTTTGATTGTCCTATCCATTTAACAAAAGTTTATGGGGGATGGAGAAGTAGGAAGATGGTTACTTTCTATGAAAGATTAGTAACTGTATTATTTAATCGTTATAAAGGATTAGTAAAATATTGGCTTACATTTAATGAAATAAATATGTTATTACATTTACCTTTTACAGGAGCAGGTATTTTATTAGAGGAAGGTGAAAATAAGGTCCAATTACTATTTACAGCAGCTCATCATCAATTAGTTGCAAGTGCTTTAGCAACTAAGATAGCTCATGAAGTTGATCCAGATATGAAAATAGGTTGTATGTTAGCAGCTGGAAATACTTATCCTAATACACCAAATCCAAATGATATATGGAAATCTATGAATAAGGATAGAGAAAACTATTTCTTTATAGATGTTCAAGCAAGAGGAGCTTATCCAAGATATGCATTGAAGGAAATGGAAAGAAAAGGTGTAGTTCTACCACTTGAAGAGGGTGATTTACAACTTCTTAAAGAAAATACAGTAGATTTTGTATCATTTAGTTATTATTCTTCAAGACTTACTAGTGCTGATCCTGAAGTTAATAAATATACAGAAGGAAATGTATTCCCAACATTAAGAAATCCTTATTTAAAAGCAAGTGAATGGGGATGGCAAATTGACCCACTAGGATTAAGAATAACTTTAAATAGTATTTATGACCGTTATCAAAAGCCAATGTTCATTGTAGAGAATGGCTTAGGTGCTAAAGATGAATTGATAGATGGAACTGTTAATGATGATTATAGGATTGAATATTTAAGAGAGCACATTAAGGCTATGAAGGATGCCATTGATATAGATGGTGTTGAGTTAATGGGATACACAGCTTGGGGATGTATAGATTTAATTAGTGCATCAACTGGTGAGATGTCAAAGCGTTATGGATTTATTTATGTTGATAGAGATGATTTAGGAAATGGAACATTAAAGCGTTATAAAAAGAAAAGCTTTAATTGGTACAAAAAAGTTATAGAAAGTAATGGAGAAGATTTAACATAGTTTACTTAATAAGCCTAAGTGTTAGTATAGCTAATACTTGGGCTTAATCTATTTTAGTAATAGATTATGGGTTTATTATTATCATAGGTTTAAAGGGCTTTATAGATAAAGTTAAAGGGATTATATGAAGATTTTCAAATTAAGAAATAATATGTAAATTTTGTATGCTATATTATAAATAAGTATAATATGAAAAAAATTATAGGTGGGGATGAAAATAAATGAGTAAGAAAATAGCCTTTTTTGATATTGATGGAACTATGGTTAATGTACCAAATGGATTACTACATCCAACAAAAGAAACAATACGTGTGTTAAATGAATTTAAAAAACAAGGAAACTATATTGTAGTTGCAACTGCAAGAGGAGCAGCTCCAGAGAGTATAAAAGATATTGATTTTAATGGATACATCTGTAATGATGGACATTATATTGTTTTTAATAATGAAATTTTAGTTGATGATATTTTTACTTGTGATGAGATACAAAGGCAAATTGATACATATTTAAAGTTTGATGGACGTTTCATGTTTGGTGGACATGTTGATACATGGAATAGTTTTTTAGATGATTCTCTTGTTATTGAGCATCGTCAAATGTTTTCAGGAACAAGTGAAAGACCAATAGGAATTATAGAAGAGTTTAAAGCAAGTGATGTTGAAGCGGTATCTTGCTGTGTATTATTTGATAGCATTGAAAAACTTGAAGCTTGTTATGATGAGTTAAAGGATAGTTTTACAATAGTACCTTATCGTACTGGATTGATTAGAATGGATGTGTATCGTGAAGGGTTTACTAAAGGGACTGCTTGCGAGTATTTATATAAAAAATTAGAGATTGAAAAAGAAAACAGTTATGCCTTTGGTGATGGCATTAACGATAAAGAAATGTTAGAGCTTGTAGGTCATGGTATAGCTATGGGAAATGGTTTAGAAGAAATTAAGAAAATTGCACATTATGTAACAGATACTGTAGATAATGATGGGATTGCCAAGGCGTTTAAAAGATATTTTAATATTTAGTTAGTTTTTTATAGTATTAGATTTACTTATAGAGAGGAAGAGGAAAATAAAGCATACAAAAAGTAATTTAGATGAATTTACAGTATATAAAAATGATAACGGTGTTGAAATTGCTGTAAAGGATTGTGGAATATTAGAGGTCGATGGATATGCTTTTAAGAATTTATCCAAAAGTGATAAATTATTACCATATGGGGATTGGAGATTATCAGCTGAGGATAGAGCGAATGATTTAGCATCAAGATTAAGTGTTGATGAAATAGCAGGTCTTATGCTGTATTCATCTCATCAATTAGTTCCTGCAAGACCTATGGGACCTTTTGTTTCTCATTATGATGGAAAGTTATATGAGGAAGGAGTAACTGTACCATACTCTTTAACTGATGAACAAAAGAAATTTCTTAAAGAAGATAATATAAGACATTTTCTACAAATGAAAGTTGATAATGCAGAGGTTTCTGCAAGATGGAGTAATGAACTTCAAGCATTGGCAGAAGCACAGCCATGGGGAATTCCTGTAAATATATCAACAGACCCTAGACATGGAGGTAGTGCTAGTGGTGCAGAGTTCAAGAATTCAGGGTCTGATGTATCTAAGTGGCCTGAAGGACTTGGAATGGATGCAACATTCTCACCAGATCTATGTAAAAGATTTGCAGAAGTTGCATCTAAATAGTACAGAGCACTAGGGATTACTACTGCTTTAGGACCTCAAATTGATTTAGCAACAGAGCCAAGATGGATGAGATATGAAGATACTTTTGGGGAAGATAAAAATCTTGCTATAAATATGAGCAAAGCTTTCTGTGATGGAATGCAAACTACAGAAGGAGTTGAAAATGGATTGGGAAAAGATAGCGTTGTAACTATGGCTAAGCATTGGCCAGGAGGAGGAACAGGGGAAGCAGGTAGAGATGCCCACTATGCTTATGGGAAATATGCTGTTTATCCAGGAAAGAATTTTTGAAAATCACAAAGATGTATTTGTTAATGGCGCATTAAAGTTAGATGGTCCTACAAAGAAAGCTACATCTATAATGCCTTATTATACTATTTCTTGGAATCAAGATATTAAGAATGGTAAAAATGAAGGTAACTCTTATAATGAATATATTATAAATGATCTATTAAGAGGTGAATGTGATTACGATGGCGTTCTTTGTACTGATTGGGGAATAACAGGTGATCCAGATTCAAAAATAGATTCTTTTGGAAGTAGATGCTTTGGAGTAGAAGAGTTAACTGAAGCTGAAAGACATCTACAAATAATATTAAATGGTGTTGACCAATTTGGAGGAAATAATAGTAAAGAACCTATTATAGAGGCAGATAAAATTGGTTCTGAGAAATATGGTGAAGATTTTATGAGAAAGAGAATGGAGCAATCTGCTAGAAGACTTTTAACTAATATCTTCAGATTAGGACTTTTTGAAAATCCATTTTTAAATCCAGAAGAAAGCAAAAAATATCGTTGGCTCAAGAGAATTTGTAGAAGAAGGATTAGAAGCTCAACGTAAATCTATAGTAATGCTTAAAAATAAGGATAATGTATTACCGTTAAAGAAAGGAATAAAAGTATATATTCCAGATAGATATATAAAAGCTAAGAAGAACTTCTTTAGAATGATGGATAGTGAAAAACACATAACACCTGTAAATGAAGATATGTCAAAAGGATATTTTGAAATAGTTAAGGACCCTAAGTTTGCAGATGTGGCTATGGTATTTGTAGAAAGTCCATTAACTGATGGATATCTAGAAGATAAGGGATATTTACTATAAGCTTTCAATATAGACATTATACAGCGACTCTTGCTAGAAAGACAAGTATTGCAGGTGGAGATTTTAGAGAAAAGGATAGTAATAGAAGTTATTATAATAAAACAAACTCTGCATACAATGAAAGTGATTTAGACAATATTTTAGAAGCTAAAAAGCTGATGGGAGATAAACCAGTAATAGTATCTATGACACTTCATAATCCAACAGTTGTTTCTGAATTTGAAGAAGTGGTCGATGGAATTATTATAGATTTTGGAGTTGGAAGAAAAGCATTATTTGATATAGTATTTGAAGACACAAAACCCGAAGGACGTTTACCAATAATTATGCCAAAGAATATGGAAACTATAGAGCTTCATAATGAAGACATCTTTGATGATATTGAAGCTTATACTGATTCAGAAGGTAATACTTATACTTTTGGATATGGATTAAGTTATAAATAAGTAATAATATAAATTGATTTTAGATATATTAAGTCTCTAAAAATGAGGATTAATATATTTTTTTTGTTATAAAAAATAATTTTCAAAAATACTATTGAAAGAAAATTATTTTCATGATAAGATGTAAACATCTTCAGGAAATAGTTTTCTTAGAGGTGAACAAATTAAAAATTATTTTCACAAAATAGGGGGGAACATAAGTGTTTAAACAATTACAAAAGATAGGTAAATCATTTATGCTACCAATAGCAATATTACCAGCAGCAGGTTTATTGCTTGGTATTGGTGGAGCATTATCAAATCCAAATACGGTACAAGCGTATCCGTTTTTAGATATACCTTGGTTACAAGGAATATTTCAAGTTATGTCTTCAGCAGGGGATGTAGTATTTGGAAATTTAGCATTAATAATGTGTATAGGGCTAGCAGTTGGGTTAGCTAAGAAGGATAAAGGTACAGCAGGCTTAGCAGGTGCAGTAGCTTTCTTAGTAATGAATGCATCTATTAAAGGTATGATAAATGCATTTAATCCAGCAGTAGGATCAATTGATACTGGAGTAGTTGGTGCTATAGTAATAGGATCAGTGGTAGCATATCTACATAATAAATATAGCAATATTCAATTACCATCTGTTTTAGGATTCTTTGGTGGTTCAAGATTTGTGCCAATAGTATCTTCATTTACAGCAATCTTTATTGGTGCAGTATTCTTTATGATATGGCCAACATTCCAAAACTGGTTAGTAATGATAGGTAATGGAATAGCTAGTCTAGGACCAATAGGAACATTCCTTTATGGATTCTTATTAAGATTAACTGGAGCAGTAGGATTACATCATATGATATACCCATTATTCTGGTATTCAGAATTAGGTGGAGTTGCTCAAGTTGCAGGGCAAACTGTAGTAGGAGCACAAAATATATTCTTTGCTCAATTAGCAGACCCTAATCATGTAGGATTATTCACAGAAGGAACAAGATTCTTCGCAGGACGTTTTGCAACAATGATGTTCGGACTTCCAGCAACTTGTTTAGCAATGTATCATTGTGTACCAAAGGAAAAGAGAAATTTAGTTGGTGGTTTATTCTTAGGAGCTGCAATAACTTCATTTGTTACTGGTATAACTGAACCAATAGAGTTCATGTTCTTATTCGTAGCACCATGGTTATATGTAGTACATGCTTTCTTCGATGGTTTATCATTCTTCCTAGCTGATATATTAAATATATCAATAGGTAATACTTTCTCAGGTGGATTAATTGACTTCACATTATTTGGAGTTCTTCAAGGAAATGATAAGACAAACTGGATATATGTATTATTAATAGGTGCTGTATGGGCAGTATTATATTATGTTACATTTAGATTCTTAATAACTAAGTTCAATGTTATGACTCCAGGTAGAGAGGCAGAAGGTGAAGAAGTTAAGGTAGTTACAAAAGATAGTATGAACGAAACAGCAGCTGAAGTTTTAAAAGCTTTAGGTGGTAAAGAAAATATAGATGATGTTGATGCTTGTATAACAAGATTAAGAGTTGCAGTAAGAGATGTTTCAAAGGTTGACAAGGAAAGAATTAAAGCTTTAGGAGCAACTGCAGTATTAGAAGTAAAAGGTGGAGTACAAGCTATCTTTGGAGCAATGGCAGATCCATTAAAACAAAAGATTAATGAAATAATGGGTCAAGAATAATTAAGAGGTGATTTTAATGAATAGAGGATTAATAGTATCATGTCAAGCGCTAGAAAATGAGCCACTTCATAGCTCATTCATAATGAGTAGAATGGCAGTAGCTGCAAAACAAGGTGGAGCAGTAGGGATTCGTGCAAATAGTGTTGAAGATATAAAGGCTATAAAAGAAGCAGTTGATCTACCGGTAATAGGAATAATAAAAATTGATTATCCTGATATGGTACCGTATATTACTCCTACTATGACAGAAGTTGATGCATTAGTAAGCACAGGAGTAGACGTAATAGCAGTAGACGCAACAATAAATCAAGATATAGAATTTTTAAAAGAAATATTTATAAAGTATCCAAACCAAAAGTTTATGGCTGATATTTCAACTGTGGAAGAGGGAATTAGAGCAGGAGAATTAGGATTCCATTACGTAGGTACAACTTTAGTTGGATACACAGAGCAATCAAAGGGAATAAATAACTTTGATGTTTTAGAAGAATTAATAAAAAATTGTAAAGCAAAGATTGTAGCAGAAGGAAACTTTGATACTCCTGAAAAAGCTAGATTAGCTTTAGAAAAGGGAGCATATACAGTTGTTGTTGGGGGAGCTATAACAAGACCACAGCTAATAACTAAGAAGTTTAATGACGAAATAATTAAGGCTTTATAAAATAGCTAAGGAGATAGGGTGAAAACTCTATCTCTTTTATTTTTCTTAAATAAATTATATAATTAGAATCAAATACAAATGTGGAGGATATCTCGTGGAGATTTTATGTGAAATACAAAAAAGATACAATGAGTTTTCTGATAAGGAAAAGGCGATTGCTGATTATATAATGCAATATAAAGAAGTTATAAAAAATGCTAATATAACAGATTTGGCAAAGACTATAGGTACATCAGGATCTACTATAACTAGATTTGCTAAAAAAATCGGGTGTGAAAGCTTTGTAGATTTAAAAATAAAATTAAGTGCCAGCAAAAAAGAGAGTGATAATAATATAGACCAAAATGATGTATTTTCATATGTTTATCAATATTATAATGAAGCTATTGAAAGAACAAAATATTTAATAGATAAAGAAACTATATTTAATATAGTTAAAGAAATAAAAAAGGCTAGGAATATATACATATATGGTGTTGGAAGTTCAGGATTAACAGCTGATGAAATGATGCAAAGGTTACTAAGAATGGGCTTTAATACATTAAGCATATCAGACTCACATATGATGATAATTAATAGTTCTATAGTTTCTGAGAAAGATTTAGTTATAGGTTTATCAATAGGGGGAGAAACTAAAGAGGTTGTTCAGGCCCTTAGAGTTTGCAAGGAAAATGAAGCTAAAGTAATTGCTATAACAAGCTTTGAAGGAAGTTCTATAACAAAATATTCAGATATAAATCTCATGGTATATAACCCTAAATTTATAGATAAAAATAGATTTATTAATAGTCAATTTTCAGTTATGTACGTTTTAGATTTAATTTCAATGGTTCTATTAAAAGACGAAAACTTAAGAGAGAAAATGCAAATAACTATTGATGCAATAATAAAAGAGTAATTATTTAACAAAAGTATTATGTGTAAGGGTGAGTTATATGATAAAGGTAGTAGCAGCAATACTAGAAAAAGAAGATAAGATACTTATAGCTAAAAAGAGAGAAGGAAAGCCTCTAGCAGGTCTATGGGAATTTCCAGGTGGGAAGATTGAAGAAGGTGAAACGCCAGAAGAAAGTCTTATTCGTGAGCTTATGGAAGAGATGAATATAAAGGTCAGAGTTAATGAGTATGTTGGAGAGAGTATATATGATTATGGCGATGGTAAAGTTATTTCTTTAAAAGGTTTTACTGCAGAGATTATTGAAGGTGATATTAAGCTTACTGACCATGATGAATATAAATGGATTACTTTAGAAGAAATATGTAATTATAGGATTGCGCCTGCAGATATACCGCTAATAAGTAAGATATAATTCTTTTATAAAATATGATAGCGATAGTAGATAAATACTTTAAGATGATGATTTTTTATAATTAAAAACTTACATATAGTATGAGGGTTATGGGAGGATTATGTTATATAAAGTAGGAGAATTAGCAGAATTGTTTGGAATAAGTCCTCAAACAATTCATCATTATGAAAAATTAGGACTTATTGAACCTAAAAGAGATGGGGGAAATAGATATAGGTATTTTGATGAGTATGATTTTCAAAAGTTAGGAACTATTAAGAAGTTAAGGAATGCAGGATTTCCTTTGAAGGATAGCGCATCAGTTTATCATAAGCAGAATGAACAAGATATATATTGGCAGTATAAACAAAGAAGAAGAGAAGTGATGGAAGAAATAGAGCATCAGCTTAAATTAGTGGAACAACTTGATTTTTACATAGATAAGTTAGATGAGTTAAATAATGGAGAAGACAGCTTTAAAGTATGTGAAATGGATAGTTTTTATAGATATAACGTTACAAAAGAAAAAGAGGGAATAATACTAACTAAGAAGATGATAGAAGAGTGTACAGAGTGGTATCAAAACCTTTTTTTTACTACTACATCAATTATGTTTAATTTCAAGGATGAAGTATTTGGTAATTATTCTGTTGGAGTTATAGCAGAGAAGAAAATATTTAATAGGTTTATTACTGCAAAAAGTGATGATATTAGTGAGATAGAAAGGGGCCTATTTGCTGTTAAACTTTTCAAGTATTTTAACAATATTGATATTGATAATATGCAAAGTGAATGTTTGAAATTCTTAAGAACAACTAATTATGAATTGCGAGCAAATCCATTTACACGGCTTATTAGCACATGTAAGGACCAAGATGACAATAAAGTTAATGTAGTTGAACTTATATTACCAATAAAATAAGTGTATAAATATTGTTAAAAAAATATCTTGACCTTCATATTGATTGAGACCTTAGAATTTATATTGTGAAAAGCACTATATTATGTGAGTGTATAAATAATGTTTTAACTTAGGGGGAAAAGATATGAAGAGAAAATTAATTACTAGTATTTTAATCGTTAGTATTATTATGTCTTTAGTATCATGTACAAACAATTCTAGTAGTCAAACAGGAGGACAACTTAAAGCAGGTGAATATACAGGCACCGCTAATGGATTTGGTGGAGAGATAAAAGCTGTAGTAACAGTTGCTGAAGGAAAAATTACTGATGTTGTTCTTACTGGAGATAAGGAGACTAAAGAAATAGGTGGAGCTGCATTAGATCAGTTACAAAAGGCTATTATAGAGAAAAATAGTGCAGATATTGAAGTTGTTTCAGGAGCAACTATAACATCCAATGCAGTTATTGATGCTATAAATTTAGCATTAAATAATGCTAAGGGAATAGAAACAGAAGAAAGTACCGTTAAAGATGGAAAATATCTAACAAAGGCAATGGGACATGAGGATTATATATACGTTACAACAATGTTTAAAGATGGTGCTATAGTAAGCTGTGAAGTAACATCTCATGAGGAAACTATGGGGATAGGTAACTATGCAACTGCAAGGATGCCGAAGAAAATTGTTGAAAGCCAAAGTTTGAATGCTGATGCTGTATCAGGCGCAACTGTATCTTCAAATGCAGTAAAGGCTGCTGTAACTCAAGCTATAAAGGATGCAGGAGGCAGTGTAGCTACTTTTCAAAAAGAAGTTGAACAAGCACCTCTTAGTACTGAAGTTGTTGAAGAAAAATATGATGTAATAGTTGTTGGAGCAGGAACAGCAGGGCTTATTACAGCAAATAGATTAGCTGAAGAAGGAAAAAATGTAATAGTATTTGAAAAGATGGATATTCCGGGTGGTTCTATGGCAACTACATATAGTGGAATAATGAATTCTTATTCAGAACTTGGTAAAAACTATGGTCTTGGCAGAGAACAAGAGAGTGCTAGTTGGAATAAAGAATTGCTTATGCCTGTATTTGAAAATTATATAAATGAAGAATACGATAGATTTGATAAAGCACAACCATACCAAAATGTTATGATGGATGCATCAGGAAAAGTTGTAGACTGGTTACATGATATGGGAGTTGGATTTGCTTCAATGGGTAACTTTGAAGGTGGATTACAATATGGATTTACACCATATCTTGCACCTGGTTGTTATCAAGGGGGAGCAGGATATGCATTAATGTTTTTAGCTCAAAGACTTGAACAAAGAGAGACTAAGGTTGTATATTCTACACCAGTAACTGAATTAACAACAAATGAAAATGGTGATGTAACAGGAGTTATTGCAAAAGGTAAAGACGGTAAGACATGGAATATAACTGCTGATGCTGTTGTAATGGCAACAGGTGGATTTGCTTCTAACCAAGAAATGATTGAAGAATATTATCCACAATATGCTAAGTATAAGTTTAATAGTGTTGCAGCAAGTACTGGAGAAGGAATTAAAATGGCGGAAGAGGCTGGAGCAGCGATAGAGTGCATGGGGCGTCCGTTAGGAGCATTTATGTCTGAATATGGATCAAACTATGAATTAGCATTTATGCACAGTTCTACCCCTGGAATAATAGTAAATGTAAATGGTGATCAGTTTGGAAATATAATGAAGAGTAATCACAAAACATTGGCTGAAGCGCTTGTAGATCCCAAAAATGGAGAAACATTCTACTATGTATTTGATGATTCAGCGGCAGAGTCAACCAAAGATTTTGATGCCTATGGACTTTCATATAAATCAATTTTTGAAAGAGATCAAGTTAAGAGATATGATTCTGTAGCTGATGCTGCAAAGGAATTAAACCTTCCAAATCTTGAAGAAACAATCAAGAAAAACAATGAATTAGCTCTTGCAGGAGAAGCTGATGAATTTGGAAGAAAAGGGTTACCTTATATTGAAACACGTGATGGTATTTGGATGTTAAGAATTATTCCTACATTCTATTTAACTACAGGAGGAGTAGCTATAGATTTAGATGCTAGAGTCCTAAATGAGGAAGGTAAAGCAATAAAAGGACTATATGCAGCAGGTGATGTAACAGGCTCTATTGAAGAGAAAGATGGTAAGGAATATGGTAATGGATTTGATGCTGCGTTAACTTATGGATATGTTGTTGCAGATACAATTATAGAAGATTTAAAATAAAACACATTAAAAGTAATAAGAATACTTAGTATCTTATTGCTTTTTTATTTTGATAGGTTAGAGGAGTTTTTAACGATAACAATTAATAATGTAATTAAGAGTCAAATAATAATTAATAATAAATGAATAATAATTTATAATACCTCATATCGATGTTATATATAGTGATTAGTTTAAAATATTAGGGGGAAAAATATGGGGTTACTAAATTTAGGATTAGCTTTAGGATCAGGAATAGCTTTAGTAGGAGGAGTAGGCTGGTTAAAAAGGAAATTGCTAATAGTATTTAGAAGATGGGACAAACTAGGATTAGATAAATATAGAATAAAGCGTTACTATAAAGATGGTAATGAAATAGTTATACTTGTAGAAGTGGCTATTGGGGGAAGTGTTAGTGATTTAAAAAACTATACTGGAAAAATAGAAAAGGCTTATGGATGCAAGTGTGAAATTCAGGATATAGAATATAGTAAATATATTACTGTAATATTAAACTATGAAGAATCATTAGAAAGTATAAAAATGTATTAAGGGGCTGTCTCTGAAATGATTTTTAAAATCATTTCAGTAGACGGTCTTTTTATTTTTTATTCATATATTTATATGAAATTATTTCTAAATGAACAAGTTTTTTGACACGACAAATAGGAGGTTATAAACCTCCTATTCTCTGTAAAAATATACCTTTACGCTATTTTCTTTTCATGCAATAATATACCATTTCT